>JACOVN010000090.1 GCA_016177315.1 Candidatus Woesearchaeota archaeon | reverse complement strand
TGAATCTGGGGCTGCAAAAGAATGAATTCCTCATCAGAAAAATGCGGGAAGCCGGCTTTAGTGCAGTTTTCCTCGGCATCGAAACTCCTGATCCTGCAACATTGAGAGGCATGAATAAAAAGCAGAACCTGCAGGTTGATCTGGTAGAAACAGTACGAAAAATACAGGCAATGGGCATTGAGGTGTATGCAGGATTCATCTATGGGAGTGACGAAGATACCAGAGCTGCTGCACAAACCATCATTGATTTTGTAGAACAGGTCCCTATTTTCTCTGCCATGACCGGCATGCTGACACCAGTGCCACATACACCGTTATACGAACAGCTGAGAGAGGAGGGAAGACTGCTGCCTGCAGAATTCACTGGAAATAATGTCGATGATGCTATCCAATTGATTCCAAAAAATATGAGTGTAGAGGAGATGCGGGAAGGCTTTCATTCCATCCTTACAACTTTATTCACCGCAAAGCATGCTTATGGGAGAGCGTTGAGAGTTCTGGAACAAATACAGCCCCATATTTTTTCTGGGAAGAACTTAATCCCTTATATCCAGGCAGCATTCCTGTCCCTCTGGGAGCAAGGAATCAAGAGGCGAGATTGGGAGTACTTCAAATTACTCTGGGAAGCATGGAAGCTCGATCGGAAGGCATATCATGCTGCGGAACAAGAGCAGACAGCATTGAAGCAGTTATGGGGGCCGGAAGGGACGTATGCTCAACAACAACCTCCATGGAATGAGACAGCGAGGGCAAGCTTTGAAAAAATAGTCGGGTATGCAAGAGATTACTGGATACGGTTCCAGCCTGAAAAAACATTGGAAGAGATTCGCGCTTATGCAGGGAAACTCGAACAGGATGTTGGAGCCGCAAGAACTGTTCCACCAGCAGACGTACAGGCAGTATACTGTGCTGCAGGCGAATTTCTCGAGGCAAGAAAGAAGCAATTTTCTTTCCCAGGGGCATATCTCCCTCTCGCCTTCAACCTGGCTATCAAAGCACTCCATTACGAGAACGTGATGAAGGCAACGGTAGGGAAATCTCCTGAGCAAATCGCAATCTGCTATGGAAAAAGCGCCGAAGAGAACATAATACCGAAGGTAGCTGTCGGCTAGCCAAGGAAGGATTCTGTTATCGTTGTAAGAACTACACCATCACTTCCATAATCCTATTCGAAGCCCCGCAGTAGAAAAAGGTTTTGACTTGATTATGCTTCAGCAGCCTTTTAATCCTGCTCAGCTGCTTCCTGGCCTTGACAATCCTAGGAGAGCATTTGACTTCATAGACATGGATATGCTTTCCTTTAATGCCAACAATATCAATCTCTCCTAATTTGCATTTCCGGCCATAGAACGGGTAATGGGTGTAGAGAACATCATACCTATCTTCCAGGCTCTTGCACAGCTTCTTCACATACTGGTCGTGCTTGATCAGGTTGCGTCAGCCTCTCTGAAGGGTTACTATACTCTATTTTATGGTAGTTGGATTATTTAAAGTTTGTTATTTCTTAGAACCAGTAAATACCACATTAAGAAACTAGAAATCAAATCCTATCAACCATCTCTTGAATTCCTGCATTTCTTTCCTCAACCTTTGCAGCCTGTATTCTTGTCTCCTCTGTCATCCTCTCTATGCTTCCCCGGATTCCTTCGAGACTTTGCTTTATACCGTCCACTTGCAGCTCGATAGCATGGAGAACAGCATTATTCAATTCATAGATCGGACAGAATCCGGCTTGCAACTGTTCAGGGCTAACGGTATCACATCCCTGTCTAAAATCCAGTCTCAGAATCTGTTCGTACTTCCCTCTCCCTTGATAGGCATCACATATTTCTCGCAGATCACACCCGCACTCTGGCATAGTAGAGTATAGCGCATTATTCTTTATAAAGTTTATTGAAAATCTTAATCGAAACCCTTAAAAAGAGAAACCCCTTAAGAGGAATGGGATAGAGAGGTACAACATGCCGAAGCAGCGAAATATATATAAATAAGGAAAGAAATAATGTCCTCATGGATGCCGATACAGTAATAATTGCGAGAGAGGAATACGAACTGCTCAAGAAAAAGGCAAAAATTGCAGATGACGCTCTCGTACAGCTAAAATTGAGTTTAGAAGATCTTCGACATGGTCGTGTAAGTAAATTCTAGAGTTTTCTCAGATACTCTAATAGTTCCCGCATGTTCCATTTCACGAAGTTAATAACCTCCTGCTGCTCCTTTTTGGATGAGAACGAGACGAACAGTATCTTCTTGTGCTCTTCGTCAATAAGAAAGTACAATCGCTTGTCAAGGTATTTCTTTTCGCGGAACTATGCGTACCCTAACGGTTTACCAGTGGGATACTCCTTGCATTTTTCCTTAATCTTATCTATCCAGTCTCTCTCGTTCTTATCTAAGGAAGCGTAAATCTCCTTGAAGGTATTCGTCGCATAGATTTCGTACATATACTACATTCGTGTCTATGGTTATAAAAAGATTGTGTTGCCAGAAAACACCGTAACTAAGCCCTTAAACGAAAACATTAAAAAGAGAGCCACCAAAAGATTCATATCATGAAAATCAATAAAAGATGGATGGCGTTCTCCATTCTTTTCTCAATCATTTTGTTAGTTTGGTTGATATTGTATTTAACTATCTATTCCTGGGGATTTACCTGCACTATGAAAGAAAAAGCAGCATTTTCAGAATTCCCCCATTATGGCAATATTCCATTACAACCAAAAAATAATGGAGGTAATTGCTGGGCCTCGTTTACAACACCAGACTCTCCTGATCAGGTCATAGAATATTACAGACAACAATTAACAGCTCATGGATGGAAAGAAGCTGTGGGTAATGGGCTGTTCATGACGCGGAATGGGTTTTCGTATAGTGTTGATATTGAAAAATTTGAAGGAGAAGATACGTACGTTGCTATTAATGTATTCCAACCGGCCTAAGCTCTCTTCACTCATGCGCCTTCTCTGCGAGGAAATGGGAATTCTCAAACAGAAAATATTAAAAAGAGTGCCCTCTTAAACGATAGAGAAAGGGTAAAAGAGAGGTGGAAAGCCGGTGCCAAAGCAATACTTGAACTACATTAATGGCAAATGGGTTACTGCTGTTTCTAGAAAAACCTTCAAGAGTCTCAATCCTGCGAATACAAAGGATATTGTTGGTATTTTCCCTCGCTCCGATGCTCGAGATGTGGATCATGCGGTCAGAGCTGCAAAAAAAGCCTTTTCAAAGTGGAAAGCTATCCCTGCTCCGAAGAGAGGAGAACTTCTTTTTGAGGTCGCAGAGTTATTGAGGAAGAGAAAGACCAAACTAGGAGACCTGGTAACCAGGGAGATGGGAAAAGTCAAGAAAGAAGGCCATGGGGATGTTCAAGAGGCTGTTGATATGGCTTACTATATGGCAGCAGAGGGAAGGAGATTGCATGGCCAGACCATGCCATCAGAATTAAGGAATAAATCCATTAGAACTGTGAGAGAGCCTGTTGGAGTTTTTGCCTTAATAACTCCTTGGAATTTTCCTGTTGCCATTCCTGCCTGGAAAATCTTTCCAGCATTGGTTTGTGGAAATACTGTTGTCTTCAAGCCCTCTAATTACACTGCAGCTTGTGCAGCAGAATTTGTTTCTTTATTTGATGAAATTGGTATTCCTCCTGGAGTTTTGAATCTGGTGCATGGCTATGGCAGTGAAGCAGGAGAAGCATTAATTAATCATAATGGCCTAAATGGCATTAGCTTTACTGGCAGCTCTGCTGTGGGAAGGCATGTTGCAGAGATTGTTGCTCCGAAATTCATCAAGCACTGCCTGGAAATGGGAGGAAAGAATGTTGTTATTGTCATGGATGATGCAGATATTGACCTAGCAGTAGATGGCTGTATCTGGGCAGGATTTGGCACCACCGGGCAGCGATGCACCGCAGCTTCCAGAGTTGTCATTCACAAAAAAGTCTATAACACATTTAGGGAAAAGTTTGTCAAGAGGGCAAGGAAATTAAAAATTGGCAATGGATTGAAGAAAGGCATTGAAATGGGGCCTTTGATCAATGAAGATGCTGTAAAAAAGGTAGAAAAATACATCGACATTGCAAAAAAGAGAGACAAAGTAAGGATGCTCTGCGGTGGAAAAAGGCATACACAAGGAGAGTGCAAGTATGGCCATTTCTTTCAGCCAACGATTTATGACAATGTAAAACCAAAGCACGTGATTGCTTGTGAAGAGATTTTTGGTCCTGTTGTTGCATTAATGAAGGCAGACAACTTTGAGCATGCCATAAAAATTGCCAATGGTGTGGAGTATGGCTTGAGCTCTGCGATTTTCACCAGGGATGTCAACAGGGCAGAGTATGCTGCCAGAGCATTGGAGGCAGGCATCGTGTATATCAACACCGCAACCATTGGAGCAGAAATTCAAGCTCCCTTTGGCGGAGTAAAGAGAACCGGAAATGGCCATCGAGAGGCAGGAGGAATAGGTGGGGCATTAGAAACGTACACGGAGATGAAGGTCATTACCATTGACTACTCTGGAAAAATTCAAAAAGCGCAAATCCAGGAGGATTAGACATAAGAGGAGGATACAACATGCATAAGCTCGACACCGCATTGCTCAAAGAACTCATCGATGCCTATGGCCCAAGCGGCTATGAATACCATGTAAGGGATATTATCCTGCGGGAAATGAAGAAGTATGTCCATGACGTCTATATAGATCGATTTGGCAATTTAGTGGCGCATAAGAAGGGCAAGGGGGAAAAGATTATGCTGGCGGCCCATATGGATGAAGTGGCTATCATGGTAAAAGAAATTCTTGAAGATGGAAAAATCTATTTCTCCTGCGTCGGCAGCATAGAGCCTATTGCTTTGATTGGACAACGAGTTGCTATTCTTGCGCACAAGAGAGTATGTGGAAAGGGTGTCATCACGTTCCCCGATCTCCATGAGGCCTATCCTATCGAGAAGATGCCAAAAATGGAGGATTTGTATGTGGATACAGGCCTGGGTAAGGAGGCATTGGAAAAAGCTGGAGTGAAGGTGGGAACCTATATGATTCCTATGCATGGCATGGAGTTCACCTGTGATGGGGAGTTTATCTCTGGAAAGGCCATGGATGACAGAACTGGCTGTTTCATCCTCATCGAATTGGCAAAGAAGCTGAAGGATAGCAGCCAAGAGATGTACTATGTTTTTACGGTGCAGGAAGAGGTTGGTTTGTACGGTGCACAGACAGCAGTGGAACTGATCAGGCCAGACTGGGGGATGGCGATTGACACAACCAATGCAGAGGATGCCAGAAAGGACCCAACCATTGGTATCGGCAAAGGCCCTTGCGTAACAGTCAAAGACTCTGAGATGATCTCCAACAAATGCCTGAACGACCATTTCGAGCACACCAGTAAAAAATATAAGATTCCGATGCAGTTCAAGGTGGATGATTTTGGCACCACCGATGCCACGAGAATTATGATGGTGAAAGGGGGCATTCCTTCCACGGTCATCGGGGTTGCATTACGGAACATCCATTCTACTATTACGATTGCCAGCCTTAAGGATGTTGAGTGGACCATCGAGTTGCTCTATCACTTCCTGAGGGATCCGCCAAAAGTATGCACGATGTGAACCATGCAACGCAGCAACGCCAAGCCTACAGTGAAAAAGTTCTATGGCCCAAATACAAGGAAATGGCTCGCCTTTCATAAGAAGTTTGCAGCACAATCTACGTATGAAGACTTTATTGTGTGGGATAGGAAAGCTCCTGCAATAGGGCCTTTCTTTACCGATGTGGATGGCAATGTTTTTTTAGATTTTGCTTCCCATGTCGCCACTACTGCCCTAGGCTACAACCATCCGCAACTTATTGGAGTAGCGAAGAGATTGGCAGGCATTGATCCTGACCGGTATGCTGGCTCTGACTTTATTTCTGGCTATGGGAAAAACCCTGCGAAAATGGAAATTCCAACTCCTAGTCATTTGCACAAAAAATTATTAGAGATTACCAGGCAGTTTGGCTTCCAGAAATCCTACTTCACCAATTCTGGGGCAGAGGCAGTGGAGAATGCCATCAAACTATGTTATGCAACCAGAAAAAATTATGGCTATGGATTTTGCTTCAAGGGAGCTTTCCATGGCAGAACCCTTGGGGCTTTATCCTTAAACCGATCCAAATTGCCTCATAGAAAATGGTATCCGCAGATTCCCAAGATCATTTCCTTGCCGTACTGCATCTGCCAGAACATCTGCAAATGCGGTTGGCAAACGATGTCCAGGAAAGACAAATTGATGAATGCCTTAGAGCAATGGCTGGACAAGGAAATTGGGTTGATTGCTCCAGAGGAAGTTGCCTTTATCATTCTGGAGCCGATACAAGGGGAGGGAGGGTATAAGATTCCCCAGAAAAAATTCATTCAAGAAGTGTATAAGATAGCGAGAAGGAACAATATTCCTATTATTTCTGACGAAGTTCAGGCAGGCATGGGAAGGACAGGAACTTGGTGGGCTGTTGAGCATTTTGATTGCAAGCCTGATATCATCTCTGCGGGAAAAGCATTGCGAATAGGAGCAACGATTGGCAAGAAAAGATTCTTCCCAACAGAAGAGGCAAGAATCTCTTCTACCTGGGGAGAAGGGAATGCCATTGCAACAGCCATTGGCTATAAAACCATTGAAATTATCCAGAAGCAGAAATTGCTGAAGAATGCAGAGAAAATGGGGAAATATTTCCTGAAGAGGCTCTGGGAGATTAATGATTATTGCAGAGGCTGCTTGTTTGATGTTCGCGGAATAGGATTGATGATTGTGGCAGATTTCCTGACAAAAAAGGATAGAGACAAAATCAAGAAAGAATGCTTGAAAAAAGGGCTATTGTTGCTGAGCTGCGGCTATAAGGGGATTCGCTTCCTTCCACCTTTGAATGTGAACAAGAGGGAGATTGATTTGGCCTGCAATGTTTTGCAGGAGGTGGTGAGGGGGATTAAACGCTGAGCTACACAAGCTCTGAAAACCGTTTTGCGTCATCATACTGGAGTGCCACTTCCAATGTGCCTGTTTGAATATCACTCAGGCTACCTACAGGGTAAGATTTTACGTTTGGACGCTGCCTTTCTAACTGCTTAATCCATGCGCCAAAGCTGGATGTTCCGCCTATTTCAAAGTAGAGCAACATGCTGTTAGGGTCTTGCACAAGCTTTTAAATGCCTCTCTCTACTGCCTGTATACAGCTACTCTCTAAGCC
>JACOVN010000007.1 GCA_016177315.1 Candidatus Woesearchaeota archaeon | reverse complement strand
TACTTAGTGTAGTATATACACTTTTAAGTATATAAAGATTGTGGTAGTGGAGAAGAGAAACACCTAGACAAAGACCTGTATCCGCTCTTTCAATGGCTTATAGTGCTTATCCTTAAATGTATACAACTGCGCCGGCCTGTGCGCCCCTTCCATCCTCGTTTCCCTCAATGGATGAAGAATATCTAATGCCTTGATTCTTTTCCTGAAATTCCGTTTATCTACTTTCATTCCCAAAACAATTTCATAAACTTGCTGCAGTTCCGAGAGGGTAAATTTCTCCGGCAAAAGCTGGGCAGCGATGTTTGTTATTTGAATTTCATATCGCAATTCTTCCAATACCTCTCTCAGAATTTCCTCGTGATCAAAAGCCAATGGTGTTGCTTTATTTAAAGGAACCCATTCTGCTGCCATGGCATCTGTTTTGGCCTCTAAATGAAATTTCTCTGCATCAATTAATGCGAGAAAGACAACAGTAATAATCCTTCCTCGAGGATCTCTATCGACATCGCCATAGGCAGTAAATCTTTTCAGAAAAATATCTTTTACGCCAGTTTCCTCATAGAGCTCTCGTGCAGCAGCGTCCTCTAAGCTTTCCTCATTCCGCACAAATCCTCCTGGAAAGGCATATTTGCCTTTGAATGGTTCATTTTTTCTTTGAATGAGCAAGATAGAAAGTTTCCCTTTGATGACAGTAAAGACCACAGCATCCACGGCAACAAGCATTTTCTGCCTTTCCATATCCCGTATAGGCTGCATCGGCATTATAGTGTATGCAATACACGAATATATAAAGTTGCCTGTTGCGAAAGAGTCCTAAACCTTTATATACGCCTGTGCATTCTGTTCTGTGGGGGTAGAGCATGAAGCTGCAGTTTTTTCCGCTGGATGTAACCTATAAAGTAGAGAATGAAAGGACTATTGTCTTACTCTTTGGCAGAACTCCTGAAAAGAAAATGCTCTGTATGGTAGATAAACAATTTTTGCCATACTTCTATGCAATTCCGAAGCAGGGCATAGACATTGGAAAATGGAAGAAAAGCGTGGCAGGACTTTCTGTCCAGGAAGGGAATGCCCTCTATCGGGTGGAGAAGGTAGAATCGACAGAAAAGATTCTCGGAACAGAGAATGTTCCTGTGGTGAAAATCTCGGTGAATGTTCCTAGAGCAGTTAAGTACTTTGCAAAGGCACTCCAGGAGCAGAAGGAAATGCAAGCTATTGCAGAGGCGGACATTCCATTCATGAAACGCTACCTCATCGACAAAGACATTGTTCCCTTCACCCTGCATGAGGTAGAAGGGCAGCCAACAAAACAGAGAGCCAAAGCAGACAGTATCCTTTCTCTTGCATCCATTCGGCGGATAGCAGAGGATACATTCCAGTCAAGTATACTGGCCTTTGACCTGGAGACCTTCAACACCGGAAGAGTAGCAAAGCCAGAAGAGCATCCCATTATCATGGCTGGCTTTGCAAGCGAAAATATTGCGAAGATAGTAACCTGGAAAATGGCAAGGTTGGAGCGAGGGGAAGTAGAGCTGGTGAAGAGCGAAGTAGAGCTGCTAGAACGGATGATAAAAATACTAGAGCGAGAAAGTCCGGATATTCTGGTGGGATATTTCTCTGATGGTTTTGATTTCCCCTATCTCAGGAGGAGAGCCTTGAAGTACAGAATTCCTCTCAACCTTGGTCTGGATTACTCCAGCATCAAGTACTCCAGAGGAAGCTTTCCTTCGGCGAAGATTGTCGGAATGAACCATGTCGATCTCTTCAAATTCCTCAACAACACCATGAGCAATATCCTGGAAACAGATCGATTGGATTTGAATGCCGTAGCAAAGGAATTGTTGCAGGAAGAAAAAGCATCTTTTGACCTGAATACGATTGCGGCAGTTTGGCAGGAAGGAAAGCCAGAGCAGTTAGCTGCGTTGGCACGGTACAACCTGCAGGATGCTACGATCATCTATCGATTGGCAACATTGCTGTTTCCCAATATCGTGGAGCTCATGAAAATGGTCGGTTTGACTGCATTTGATATCTCAAGAATGGGCTTCAGCCAGCTGGTGGAATGGTACCTCATACGACAAGCGGTAAAGGAGAATATGCTGATTCCGCTCAAACCAACACAAGAGAGGGTGTTGCTGCGGAAGGAAGAGACCTATGCAGGAGGCTTGGTGGTAGAACCACAGCCTGGCGTGTACCAGGATTTGGCAGTCTTTGACTTCCGGAGCCTGTACCCTTCCCTGATCGCTTCCCATAACATCTCTCCAGAAACCTTGAACTGCTCCTGCTGTGCAGAAAAAGATAATCGAGTCCCATTAGAAAACGAAAAGCTTTGGTTCTGTGAAGAGCGAAGAGGCTTTATCCCGAGGATTATTGCAGATTTGGTTGCAAGGAGGACGAGGATTCAGGAGATCCAGCAAGAGACCGACAGCAAAGACCGGATGCTGGAAGCAAGGGCATACAGCCTGAAAATTCTGGCCAATGCATTCTATGGATACTTAGGCTTTGCTCCGGCGAGATGGTATTCTCTGGAATGTGCGAAAGCGACAACAGCCTATGGCAGGCATTACATCAAGAAAGTCATTGATGCGGCACAGGCAGCTGGCTTTTCCGTGTTGTATGGAGATACCGATTCCATCTTTTTCTCTCTAGCAGGGAAAAGTCGAGAGGAGGCCATGCGATTCCTGGAGAAAATCAACCTGGAATTGCCAGAACCCATGGAATTAGAGCTGGAAGGGTTTTATCCCAGAGGCATCTTTGTCTCCGCAAAATTGGGCATGAAAGGGGCAAAGAAAAAATATGCTTTGCTCGAAGAAAATGGAGCATTGAAAATCAGGGGCTTTGAAACTGTCAGGAGCAACTACAGTGCTATTGCCAAGGAAGTTCAAGAGACCGTGTTGGAAATTATTTTGGAAGAGCAAGATAGGGCAAAGGCAGGGCAGTTTGTCCGGAGCATTATCGAGGAGTTGCGGCAGCACCGCGTTCCCATACCGAAATTGATCATTACAACCCAAGTACAGAAGCCAGTGGAAGCATACGAGCAGATTCCTCCCCATGTTGCTGTAGCAAAACAGCTCATGGCGAAAGGCATTCCAGTAGAAGTGGGGATGGGTATTCAATATATCATCGTGAAAGGGAAAGAACGAATCCGGGACAGGGCAAGACTGCCAGAAGATGTCAGTCAAGAGGAGTATGATGCAGAGTACTACATCCATAATCAAATTATTCCTGCAGTGGAAGCGATTTTCTCTGTGTTGGATATCTCAACGGAAACACTGTTGGAGGAAGGGGAACAGCAGAAGCTGGATGCGTTTATGAAAAATGGTTAATAATCAGCTTCTGTTGCGATAAAAACATCGGCAAACAGCTGTTGATCGGGATACTCTACCGTCACTTCATCTGCATCATTCATGTCGTCCTCATCTACTTGTTCAAATAAAATCCCGTAGGTGCTGTAACCCTTATGTATACTTATAACACCCGGCAATATCTCAGGCGATGTTACCATTTTTAAGACTGTATACTGTTCTCCTTCAGCAGGCTCACAGGCTGGCATAACAAGACCTGTTTTATATATGGAAATACTGGGCTGGATGCACTGTAGAGCGTGGAGGACATTCAAGTCTATCGTGTTGAGTGGGGCTTGCGTGATATTGATGGTGATATTTTCGTCCCCGCCTCCATTATTTGGCCCATTTTCGTTGAATTGTTTATTTTTAGTGACTAGAGTAATATTGACGGAAGTCACATCACTCGTATCGCATATTCTAGCAATATCATTTGTAGCCATGATCGGTCTTCCGCTTTCTTTTTTGAGCGCATTGGTACATTGGGTACCCAAATCAAGAATACCGCCACTATCAATGAAAATTTTAGCTATATCATTATCATCAATTTTTCTGTTATCATTTAAATCTATTGCCAGGCTATAGTTATTGGTTGCATTGCCAACATAGACAGGATAATACCCGCCACCCAAGATTATTTCCCCTCTTCCCTCTTGGCCACCCAAGACTTTCGGATATGCGGGGTCGTAAGTGATTTCTATCTGTCCCATCCCTAAATCTGTAAAGAGGAGTTTATTATTTATTGTATCTATTGATTCATAAGCGAGTACATGGGTATTGCTCCAATTTGAAGTGAGTACAAACATATCATTCTTTTGAATACAATATACAGCATTTGGTCCAGAAGTGACAAGCGAATCTTCATGCCCACATTCTCTAAAATAGAGTTCGTCATCCTCATCTCCATACTTGGAGCCTTCTCCACCATCGCCGCTGTTGTCCATCAAAGGCACTGTATAATCCAAACCTTCCTGAGACGTAAATTTCAAGGTGTAGGAATCATCGCCAGAGGAATCCATCTTAAAAATCGATACCCCAGTCGGCCCTGACATTCCTTGAAAGAAGAAATCAAGGCCCAAGAGAGCTTCAGGATTTTTTATCAATTTGCTTAGTTTCACCTTTTGAGGAACATAAACATCAATCGCAGTAGGATTAGCCTTTAGTCTATAGACAATGGAGGTAAGTTGAAATAGTTCTGGTCCTCCGCCATTGCCGTCAAACAGTTCTTCTGATCCCGGGTCTATAAATGGAGGATTGCTGACGTGATAACGAATGACAAGATCGTCGACAAAGTAGATATCCTCGCCATCACCATCGCTTAGTCCAAAATGATAATTATTTTTAGTTTCTGGTAATAATCTCTCACTAACATCAAATCTGTAATAAGAAGTTAAGTCTGGATTTGGTCGTACCTCTGCTTCATACCATACACCAGGAAGAACGTTTATGTTCATATTGACATTTCCGGCTTCCTGAGAAGAAGCATGCATAGCATTCCCTATATCATAAAGTTGGGCACCCTTGTTTGTGATAGCATCTTGCTGATAACCCATTATACTCCATGTTCCTGAGTTAGATTTTTTCCATAGCCAGGTAAAAGAGATATTCATAATGGTTCTATCGAATGTTTTTATCGTCTGTACATAATCTTCCCAATTCCTACCATCATCAGCATTAAAAACAAGAACCCCATTCGCAATGGTGGGAGGAATAGCCATGGGCGACCATTCCCATAACGCAGGATCGAGATCGCCATTAAATGCGTTATCTCCAAAATCATCACGGAAGAGATATACGCGGTTTTCCTCATATACAGGAAGTGAAGCAAATGCATTTCCATAATAGATTGCATAATCAGATTCGATTGCATAAGCAGGAATCGCTGCTTGAAGTGCGAAGGCAATAACAGTATTCGGAGAATTGCATACAGAACCTAGTTGATATACCCAATCTAATTCTTGACTACTTTGGTATACAACCCGCAAATCACTACAATCCGGATTCAATTTTCCGGCCGCTATTAATGAAGCCGTATCTAAAGAAAATTCAATAGTAAAGTCATTCAACAATGGTACGCTTTCGATATTTGTCATCGACAAAATTTTTCGATAACCCCAATTCGAATTCCACCACGCCCCACCAGAGGGTATTTTCCTTCCCCTAAGTTTTATCCTCGATTCTTGGAGAGATTTGCCATT
>JACOVN010000088.1 GCA_016177315.1 Candidatus Woesearchaeota archaeon | reverse complement strand
TGCTTCTTCTACTATCGCATCAATACCTCTATAGACAGTATCGAGATTCTTCTGAAGCAGAGGAGAAAGCCAGCGTCTCTCTGCTTCGACAATTGCTCTTCCCAGTGGCATGGGTGCATACCCTTCTCTTCTCTCTCCAGCCTGGAGAGTCCCTGCCAAGAGCACAGCAGCAAGTCCTGCAGATAGATATTTCCCCCACACCATAAGAGTAGGAAATTTTCATGGGTATTTAAAGATTACTCGAGCAATCTGATTTTTCCCCTGCTCTCCAGCAGCTCTCCTCTCCGCAATAATTCATTGACATCCTCTTCTCCAAATCTTTCTAATAGCGTCACAGCATCCACTTCTCCAATCTCCTTGACAAAGCCAAGGATTTTTTCATATACCTTTCCCTTTCTCTGGTGTAAGTATTCCTGCACTGCTTGCACATGCTTGCACACAACAGCTTGCCGCAAATACCGAAACCGGAAGGCAGGACAGCTGCACTCTGGCTTCTCCGGCTTTACTTTGTAGAACACACCCTTCTGACTAGAGCTTTCTACCTTAAATCCATCCTCCCCAACCAATACTTTCATACGCAATAGGGAAAGAAAGAGAAGATATAAAGCTTACTCTGCTCCCTTTTCTTCCTTCTCCTTCTCGTACTTCTCTGAACATTCCTCGGAGCAGAACCAGACAAGATCACCATCGATTTCCCGCTCTAGGGTTTCCTCTCGTTCGAGAATCTTCCCGCACTTCCTGCACTTGGCTTCCTGCCCTCCTGCCTCTGCCCCTTCCATGAAGCCCTCTTCCCACGGCTCCAATTCGTCATCTTCCATCAACTCTTCCCTATCTTCCTCAGAATTAACCCCTTCCTCGTCATTGGGGGGGTCCTCATCCTTATATTCGTCCTCTGGAATAGCAATCACCTCTCACTTGCTATGGGTCCCTATGCACATGCTTTTAAAAAGTTTTTGGAATTTTCATGCAGAACGAGGTTGTTGCGAAAATAAGCAAAAATGCCTTTTGCACCAAATTTGCAGGGAGCATGACGCTTCGCAGAAGGAGCACTACGACCTGAGCAGACGAAGTCTGCGAAGAGAGGGGTGCTTCCGGCCTGGTGCAAAAGGCATGGAACGCTGGTGCCAGGCCTGGCTCGCCTCTCCCCTCGCAAAAATGCTCGGGTCGGTGCGTTGTTTCCTTACGGACAGCACAGAATCGGCAGTTTTGGCACCAGCGTTCTCCGAGCATTTCGCAACAACCTCATGCAGAACGCAATCGTTATAAATACACCTTTCATTCTGTTGCGTCATGGTCAAGGTAGTCATCCGGAAGCCTGCTTTCATTTCCATGGTCGTTGCCTGTGTAGAGGTTTATAAGAAAGAGGCGTTTGGCATCCTCTTTGGTACCAAAGATAGAAGAGATTTTGTCGTGAAAAACTGCCTCTACTACCAGAGTGTGCGAAGGGATTATCTTGGCGTTGATTTGGACAAAAGAAGGGACAAAGTGATTACCTATGCGCTGGAGAATATTTCCACACAAAAGGTACTAGGAGATTTTCATTCTCATGCCGGTTCCCATAAAGGCTTGAGTCCTGCAGACATCCGGGAGATCAAACGGGAGAAGAACCCCCTCTCCGTTCTCGTGTACCTGAACAAGACCAGCAAAAAGCAGCGATGGAAGCAGAACCGAGACAAAACCATTTCTGGAAGCGTAGGAAGCAAATTCTATGTGAACATCGCAGCATATGGCTACGACAAGAAGAAGAAAGTGAAAAAACTCAAGGTTGTATGCCCATATATTAAGGAGTTGCGTGGGCTGTAGAGACACCATTCTGCATTTTGTGCCCGAAAGAAAAATGAGCGATAGCTTTATAAATAAGTGACTGCTCTGCCATGGACTGGGGGTATAGGGCTTGAGGGCTTTTCCCCAAGTTATTATAAGTTATTATCACGGAGAAGAAATGGAGGGAAATTACTATGCCAAAGGATAAAGTCCACATCAACCTGATTTTCATCGGACACGTTGACCACGGTAAATCAACGACGGTAGGAAGAGTTCTCTACGACAGCGGAGCAGTAGATGAGCAAACCATGCGAAAGCTGAAGGAGACTGCTGAAGCCCTCGGAAAGGGAGGCTTTGAGTTTGCCTTCGTCATGGACCAGCTGAAGGAAGAGAGGGAAAGAGGATTGACCATTGATCTTTCTCACAAGAAATTTGAGACACCGAAGTACTACTTCACCATCATCGATGCTCCAGGCCATAGAGATTTCGTCAAGAACATGATTACTGGCGCTTCTCAGGCAGATGCAGGAGTATTGATTGTTTCTGCAAATCCAGGAGATGGTGTCCAGGCTCAGACCAAGGAGCACGTCTTCCTGGCAAGAACATTGGGAGTGAACCAGCTGATTGTTGGCATTAATAAGATGGACATGGCAAAGTATGACGAGAAGCGATTCAACCAGGTAAAGGCAGAGGTAGAAAACCTTTTGAAGATGGTAGGTTACAATCCGGCAGAGATCCAGTTTGTAGCCACAGCTTCTCTCTTGGGAGAGAATATCGTAAAGAAATCTGACAAAATGGCATGGTACAAAGGTCCAACCCTGTTGGAAGCCATGGACAAAATCAAAACACCGGACAAACCAACCCAGTTGCCATTGCGACTGCCTATTCAGGATGTCTACAACATTACTGGTATTGGTGTTGTTCCTGTTGGCAGAGTGGAAACAGGAGTAATGAAGGTTGGAGACAAGGTCATTGTTGTGCCTGCAAGAGAAGGAAAGGGTGTTGTTGGAGAAGTAAAGACCATTGAGATGCACCACGAGCAACTGCAGCAGGCAGAGCCAGGAGATAACGTTGGCTTCAACGTCAGAGGCATTGAGAAGAAGGATATTGCAAGAGGGGATGTCTTAGGACATACCAACCATCCGCCAACGGTGGCTTCTGAATTCACGGCCCAGATAGTTGTCTTGAATCATCCCACGGTGGTCACAGTAGGATACACTCCAGTGTTCCATATTCACACTGCGCAGGTGGCATGCACGGTAACAGAAATCCAGAAGAAGCTGAACCCTGCAACAGGAGAAGTGCTGCAGGAGAAGCCGGATTTCATCAAGAATGGAGATGCAGCAGTTGTCAAGATCAAGCCTCTTCAGCCCGTTGTGATTGAGAAATACAAAGAAATTCCGCAGCTTGCACGGTTTGCAGTGCGGGATTCTGGCGCAACCGTGGCAGCAGGGATGTGTATTGATTTAGTCAAAAAGGCGTAAAAGAGACGGCAAATTTTTCCTTTCAATGCATGGTGAATGCACGTTCATCATGCGGTAGGCAGCTGCAGTGACAAACAGGGACAATGTCCAGATCACCTTCCGAATGTGATGGAATATGCC
>JACOVN010000095.1 GCA_016177315.1 Candidatus Woesearchaeota archaeon | reverse complement strand
GCATTGCTGGCATACTTGATCATCTCCGAACTTTTAATGTCCGTCACCACAATGGGCTTTCCAGTCCGCTCGATGCCTCTATAGATGGAAACCATAATCTCCTTGGCTTTCTCTGATTCTACGCCAATGACAATTCTGTCCGGATTCATGAAATCCTTGATGGCTTCTCCTTCTCTCAAGAATTCTGGGTTAGAAACCAAATCGAATGCATGGCCATTGGTTTGCGTTTCCCGTATCCACTGTTTGACTTTCTCTGCGGTTCCTACTGGCACGGTACTCTTATCAACAATGACCTTGTAGCCATTCATGTATTTTCCAATCTCTTTTGCAGCTGATTCCACATAGCGCAAATCCACACTTCCATCCTCTGCAGAAGGTGTTCCAACAGCAATGAAGATAACCCCTGGTTCCTGGACAGCTTTCTTCATGTCGGTAGTGAAGGAAAGTCTCCTCTCTCGCACGTTCCTTTTGATTAAATCAGAAAGACCTGGTTCGTAGATAGGTACTATGCCTTTCTTTAACTTTTCAATCTTCTCCTTGTCAATGTCCATGCAGATAACATCGTGGCCTAAATCTGCAAAACAGCTTCCCGTGACCAAGCCGACATATCCAGAGCCGATGACACTGATTTTCATGTTGTCTGCCTTTCCCCCATCTGCGGGGTTTCCCAGCCATTTAAAAACTTTACCCTTCTCGGATAATCTTCAGTATTTTATCCCGCATCGCTTCCATTTTCTTCCTATCGTGCAATGCTTCCACCGTAAGCCGTAAAACCGGCTCGGTGTTGGAAGGTCGGACATTGAAATGCCAATCCTCGAATTCTATGGAAAGGCCATCTAAATGCGAATGCTTGCCTTCGGGGAAAGCCTCCTCCACTTTCTTCATTGCAGCAATTTTGTCCTCGACAGCAGAATTAATTTCTCCAGAAATATAGTACCCTTTAGTCTCTTCCAACAATGCTGAGAGTTTCTTATCAGTTTCCGATAGCATTTCCAATACCATCAGTGCTGGGATGAAACCATTGTCTGCAGCGAAATCAGATTTTTGGAAAAAATAGTGCCCAGACAGCTCGCCACCAAATATCGCATTCTGCTTTCTCATCTCATGTCGAAAATAGGAATGTCCTGCGCGCATGAGGCTTGGCTTCCCTCCAGCCTTCCTGATAGTATCTCTGGAATACCAACTATGCCTAATATCGTATAGCACCACCCTCCCAGGATTTTTTTTCAGTAACCATGTCGCTATTATGCCTGTCATAAAATCTCCAGAAATTCTATTTCCGTGCTCATCAAAGAAGAACACCCTATCACAGTCACCATCCCAGGCAATGCCCAAATCCGGCTTCACTTCCTTGATTTTTTTTATTATCTGTTCATTGTTTTTTTCCTCCATCGGATTAGGAACATGATTGGGAAAATTTCCATCCAGTTCAAAGAATAGGTTTACAGCCTCTAAAGGGATTGTGCGAAATACTTCTGGTGCAACTGTGCCAGCCATGCCATTGCCGGCATCGAGCACTACGTTCAACCGCTTTATCTTCTTCGCGTCTACAAAAGAGTGCACAAACTGCACGAAATCCTGGAGTATCTCCTTTTCTTCCACACGACCTTCTTTCTTTCCTTCTCTCCAGCTACTCGCACGCACGGCATCCCGAATTTCCTCCATGCCCATTCCCTCACCGATAGGTATTGCCTTCTCCCTGACTAATTTAAAGCCGTTGTATTCCTTGGGATTATGGGAAGCTGTGACCATGATGCCACCATCTGCATGAAGATGCCAAACAGCAAAGTAGAGCATATCAGTAGAAGAAAGGCCGATATCAAGCACGTTGCAGCCAAAGGCAGTAATTCCTCGGATGAGGCTAGCAGCTAATGGTTTGGAAGAGGGCCGCATATCATAGCCCACCACCATAGTTTTGGCTCGGAGAAACTGCGCAACGGCATTCCCAATTTTCTCTGCAATCTCTTCGGTAAGGTTCTTGCCGTAGATGCCTCTGATATCGTAGGCTTTGAAAATAGAAGCATCAATCGCCATTCTTGCTGATTCCCCTCCATTCCTTGATTGCCCGTTCGTATCGTTCCAGCGTTCCTGTATCAAACCACTGCCCAGAAAAGGGATAGCCGAAGAGTTTGCCCTGTTTTGCGAGCTTAGGAAAAACAGCGGTCTCCAACATTGCAAAACCTTCTGGAATAAGTTCCAGCACTGCTGGTTCAAGGATGTAGAAGCCTGAGTTAATCAACTTGCTTGGAGCCTTCTCCACAGCCGGCTTTTCCACGAATTCCAAGATTCGGTTGCCAGAAAGCCGTGCCACTCCATAGGCAGAAGGATCAGAGACTGTCGTTAATGCAATGGTAGCCAAGGCATTATTCTGCTTGTGAAACTTGTACATTTCAGGAATGTTAATATCCTTCAATTCATCGCCATTGGAGACAATGAAACTCTCCTGAAGGAGGCGCTTGCAAAGCCGCAATGGACCTGCGGTTCCGAGTGGCTGCGTTTCCTCTGCATAGGTGATCTGCACTCCAAACTTCTCTCCATTGCCGAAATGCTGCTTGATTTTATCTCCCATATGGCCAATAGAGAGAACGATGTTGGTTATTCCGTATCTCTTGAAGAGATCAAACAGATGTTCAGTGAGCGTTTTCCCCTGGACCGGTATCAGTCCTTTTGGAATTTCATAGGTCAGGGGTCGTAGCCTTGTTCCCTTCCCTCCGGCCAGAAGCACTGCTTTTCTTGGCACGTCAAGCTTCAGGGCTTTGGAGAGGAGCAGTTCAATGGCATGGCTCCTATTCTTGATCTCCTTACCATCCACCATTCCGTCCAATTGTCCTACTAATTGGCTGTCGAGGGTTATACTAATTCTTTCCTTCATGAGCACGGGCTCATACAAAGTAATACTTTTTAAATCTTTCTCTCTGGAGCATGGCATTTTTCAGACGCCAAAGGTGCAGAAGAGGTCGTTCGACAACAACATGCCAATCTCCATGGACACCGGGAATAACAAAAACTCGCCGCTCGGATAGGCGAGTTTTTGGAATAGAAAATGGTCGGACTAAAGTCCGAGGTGTCAAGAACCACCTGCCAGAGACCGATGGCATGATGCCAGCATAGCTGTCATACAACACTGTGGTTCTTGAGCATGCTCGGAAATATACCAGACCTAACGAGTGATTGTGGACTTTGTCCACCAGTTATGTCAAGAACCACCGATCAGTAGACCGGTTCCATGATTCCAGCATAGCTGTCCTGAATCACGGTGGTTCTTGAGCATGCTCGGAAACACGAAAAAATCGCAAAGCGATTTTTTGTGTCCCAAAAATGCCTGGCATTTTTGAGGATACCACCTCTTCTGGAAGCGAAGTGGCATGTATCCACCTTCCAAATAGGAAGGTGGTATTTCCGACATATCCAGTGGGTCTGGTAGGGCTCTGAAACATATACATTTAAAAAGCCGTTGAGCAAAAATAGTCCCATGCACAGCAAAAAGGGTGTTGAGCTCTCCATTAATTTCTTAGTTACCTTTATCTTTGGCATTATCCTCTTTGCCTTTGGCGTCATCTTTGCCACCAGGCTCTTTCAGCAGGCAGGGGATATCTCCAGAATGAGCCAGGAGCAGCTGGACAAATCTGTTGAGGAATTGACGTGCACCAAGGATCAGGAAGTCTGCTTGAGCGCCAGCACGAAAGCTTTGCAGCGAGGCCAGGATCATGTCTTTGGTGTGAATGTGGTGAATACGTATAAGGATGCGACGAATTTCCGCATTATGGTCAGTAACCCTAAAGCCTTTGACCGAGAAGGAAAGCCAATCTTTGATAATCTTGATCCTCTGCTGCCTGATGGAAACAGTGAGACGATGCTGGGCATCCTTCCCACAGAGAAGGAATTCTCCTTAGAGCCAAATCTCCAGGAGCAAACAGGAATTTTGATCCAGGCACTGTCAACCAATCCGAAAGGGAGGTTTATTATTGATATTTTCGCTGAATACCACAATACTTGTACTGTTACTTTACATCCATTCTGCATCGATGAGAATGAGGATGCTCTGTGCGATGATTGCACGCCAGGATGGGAACAACATGGCGCTATACAGAAAATCTATGTCACCATTTCTTAGCATTCTTTCCTTACTTCATCATGCTATCAATGGATAATGCTCCTGCTCCTGTTAAGAATACAGAAACCAATGCTGCAATGCCCAGGAGATGGAAGAGCACAGTGATAGCACCCATGGGATTGCCTACCATGGCTGGAATATGTACCATGATAGTTGCCACCAGCAAAACAACCACCAGTGGCCAAACCGTGTATTTCACTTTCCAGCCCAGAAGAACGCACAAACCAAAAATAATTTCTGAAAGCAATAAGAGCCATCCAAAGAATGATGCACCCGGGAAACCCATACCCCCAAGCATGCCAATGATCATGCCTGGATTCAGCAATTTGGAAATGCCTGGAACAATGAATAATGGACCCAAAATAAGCCTCAGAACAGCTGGACTATAGACTTCTTTTGTCATAGCGACTGGAGAATAGTACCTTTTATTTAAATGTTTTGCTTTT
>JACOVN010000091.1 GCA_016177315.1 Candidatus Woesearchaeota archaeon | reverse complement strand
TATCCCTATGTTTATATTTTATATAAATTTAAATACGAGTGCCTACTTATCCTAACTATGGGGCTTGAAGATTGGGTGGAGCCTCTTTTACAGAGGGGAGATCTCGAACAGGCACTGAAAATCGCGCGTAGACATAGTAACAGTTATCCAGACGATTTTAGCGGACATTATTATGCGGGCAATATTCTTTGCACCATGGGTCGTTTTGAAGCATCCATACAGTATCTCGAGAGAGCCAGGGAGCTCAAGCCAGAAAATCAAGTGGTTTGGACGTTGCTGGGAGACGCGTATCTCGCCTTAGCAACAAACTTCAAGGAAAGAAGAGAACTATTCATTGCGCACGAGTATCTGGAAAAGGCAGTCGCTTCCTACCGTTCCGCACTGGACATAGATCCAAAAAATCCGCATCCACATGCACTCTTAGGTTTTGGTCATATTTTCCGTTTCCTCGGCGATTTAGAAGGAGCACGCCATTACTTCCGGGCAACCTTTCTCTCTGCAAAAGAGAAAGAGGACGAGCTACTCGGCCAGGACGCATTGCTGGAGCTCAGTGTCACGCTCCGTGACATGGGCAGAATGGTTATTGCAAAGGAAAATTTTGAGATTTTTGTTCAACTGTATCCTCATGATTACCGAGGCCGTGTAGAGCTTGGAACTTTGTACGTCGATCTTTGGAAGAGAAAGCATGCCCGCAGGTTCAAGCAGAAGGCATGCGAGCAATTCCGGTATGTGCAAGAGCATCTTTGGGAATTTACCGATCCTGCCTACCAGTACCGTGTCCAAGAGGGCATGCAGGAACTAGATCGAGTAGAATGCAACGTCGTGGATTCGGAGGAATTGGAGGATCTCCTTATCATTGACCCCGACATAATGGAAGCTTTAGAACAAGAGAAAAAGAAAGAGGTTGTTCATTAGGCGTACATTCCTCACGAAAACTTTATAACGTTCTCGATGAATGGGGTTGTATGCCCAAGGAAAAAGAGCCTCTTATTTCTGCAGGAGGCCAGGCAGTCATTGAGGGAGTGATGATGCGCTCTCAGGATAGGTATGCCATTGCTGTCCGGAAGAAAGACGGAAGCATCAAGGTTCGGCAGCAGACTATCGATTCTCTTGCGAAGAAATATCCTCTTCTCCAATGGCCCTTTCTCAGAGGTATTCATGCCCTCTGCCAGATGTTGCTCATCGGCATGCGTGCACTGACCTATTCTGCCAATGAAGCAGCAGAAGAGGAAGACCAAGAGATCCATACATGGGAACTTGTCTTCAGCATTCTTTTGGTTCTTGTCTTTGCATTGTTCTTTTTCAAATTTCTTCCTTTGCTGGTTGCCAGATACTTTGAAACCCATTTTCCATTGGTGGAAAAAAGTGCGCTCTTGTTCAGCCTCATCGATGGGTTGGTGAAAATCCTGTTCTTCTTCCTCTACCTTATAATCATTTCCCTTTCCAAGGATGTGCAGCGGGTCTTTGCGTATCATGGAGCAGAGCACAAGGCAGTGTACTGCTACGAACACCGCAGAGCATTGACAGTGAAGAATGTCCGGGCATTCCGAACCATGCACCCAAGATGTGGAACCAGCTTCATCCTCTATGTCTTACTCCTGAGCATCTTCCTCTATGCTTTCCTTCCCAACCATCTCTCCTTCGCCTGGAAGTATTTCTGGAGAATACTCCTGCTTCCTGTTATAGCAGGCATTTCCTATGAAGTGTTAAAGATCAGCGCAAAATTTCAACATCAGCTTTTCTTTCGCATCCTTACCCTTCCTGGATTGGCGTTGCAGAAAATTACGACAAAAGAGCCAGACCATAAGCAGATGAAAGTGGCCATCGCAGCCCTGAAGAGAGTTATCCAGTGAAGCTCTTCTTGACGATGTCCGCTTTGGTGATTACCCCCAGCCATTTGCCTTTCTCTGCCACCATGACCATGGGAAAGAACTTCAGCAGTTGGACAATGACGGTGAGCGGGGTTTCCTGGGAAACTATAGGGGGGGTATCCTCCATGACCTCTGCCACTGCAGAATCCAGAGAGAATTTCTTTACCTGCGTTGCATTGAGCAATGCCCCTTCAGTCACTAATCCAATGATCTGGCCACGCTCTACCACTGGCAATTGAGAAATGGCATACTTCTGCATCTTGGCAATGGCCTGCTTGATGGAATCAGAAACCCGGATGGAAATCAGTTTGGGATTCATGATGGCTCTGGCTTTCAGCTCCTGTTTCTGATTCATTTCCTGCAATGCTTGGAGAATCCTCTGGGCAGCGGTATAACCGGGCTCCAGCTTTCCAGCCTCGATTTTTGCAATCATGCTCTGAGAAACATCAGCTCTTTTTGCGAGCTCTGCCTGGCTCATGCCTAATTTTTTCCTGATTTTCTTGATTTCCCCCAATTCGAAGACCATAGGGCGGAATATTCTAAGGTAGTATTTATTACTTACGGAATATTATTCTAGTAATTGTTCTGCTAGCAAAGTTACCTATTCTGTCAATCCAGTAATAGAGAAAACTATATAAATCATTCTCGATTCCTTCCCTGCCGGGGTGAGATAATGAGTTTAGAGTCACTATTACCAAAAGAAATTGATTTAGGTACCATCGGAGCATTGGTTGTTTCCCATCCAGAGAATGGCGTCCTGTACATGAATGTGCGAATTGCAAGAGGCTCTGTGCTCGGGCATGGCTGCTACTTTTTCAATTGCGAACTTGGAGATGACGTAAGGGTCGGAACAAATGCGCACACGTCTGACCATTTTACTGCTGGTAATAAAGTAGTAATCGGATCCAATGCACGCTTTGGTCGTTGGACACAATTTGGGCATAAAGCAAAAATTGGCCATGGTGCACGCTTTGGTCATTGGACACAATTTGGTCACGGTGCAGAGACAAGAGATTATACATCATTTGGTGATTGGGCAAAGTTTGGCAAGTATGCAAAAGTCGGCTCTTCGTGTAGATTTGGCAGATGGGCAGAGTTTAAAGACTATCCCAGATTTGGCAACTGCAATGTGTTTTGCCGCTTAGGAACACAATTTGGCAGAAAACCGCGGTTTGGTGCCTATACCACATTCGAGCAGGGTATGGTGTTGCCTGAGGATGCTGCTGAACTTGGTTCTGGTACAAGGTATTCTTCTGATGTATGGATTCCTAAGCATGAGACTCCCCATGTCCCGCTGAGTACGTGCCGGAGGATTGTGATGTACGATCCTACAGAAGGAGCCTATGTTTCCATGAGTCCGCTTACCTATGTTCTCTGTGCAATAGGGAAAGGGTTAGCAGAGTTACCCAGGAGACTGGTTAGAACTCTCCCTACAGAACGGGCTGCGTGATCATCCTATATCCTAAATATTCCTTCTACAGAAAGTAAATAACTCTTACTTTCTCCAACCCAGAAATCGTATCGCAATAACAACGGACAGGAATAATGCGATAAATACAAAAACCAGCCTTAGCCAGTACAGGAAGCTGGAGAACTCCTGTACTTGGATGTATTCATAGAAGAGGGCAATGAGAATGACCATGACAATGCCATACCAGATTTCCAGCATTGCTGGGGAGGGGAGGTTTTGCGGCATATCCCTGCTCTATTCTACAGTCCTATAAATATATTTTGCCTTACAAAACTTTATATAAGCCCCTGCTTTTCCTGGCGGTATGCGCTTCAAGAAATTCGAGCAACAGATCCTGGAGAGCCTAAAAGGAGAAGAGAACAAAGGGGGAGGAGTGGGTGGAGAGAAGAAACAGGGGAAAGGGAGATGGATACTATTCTTAATACTCCTCATCATTATCCTGTATGTGTATTGGAACTACTTCCGATATTGAGCATGGCAAGCGGTGCGGGAACATGATCAAGGGGCAAATCATTTCGGGAGAATTTGGCAGCATTCTGCTCAGACAGAAATCCAACGCAAGCGTTGAGATTGGAGAATTATTCATTGTGGAAGATTCTGGAAACAGGAAAATGCTATTGCAAGTTACGGATTTGCTTTATGGCAGCCAAATCTCTCAACAAAATTTGGAATTAGTTTCTGGCATGCAGCTCGAGGAGCAAACAGACTTGAAGTTCATGGAGCCCCGTCTACGAAACTACACGCTTGCAAAATTAAAAAATCTTATCAGTATTCATGGAAAGTACGCATCGAGGGCAAAGAATTTGCCTGCCTTTTTCTCCATGGCAAGGGAGATTGCGGAGGAGGATTTGCAGTTCCTGACCAAGCCAGAGAATCCCTTGTATCTCGGAAAGCTGAGATCTGGCTCGAAAGCATTGGAGGTAGACATTTACCTGCCTGGCACCGAGGTGTTATCTCACCACATCCTCCTTGCAGCAACGACAGGAAGAGGAAAATCCAATTTGCTGAGCGTGATGCTCTGGAATCTAGCAGGAAAAGGCTATGCAGGCATCCTTGTTTTAGATCCGCACGATGAGTATTATGGAAGGAATGGTCTTGGGTTGAAGGACCATCCCTCAGGAAGCATGGTCTACTATACCTCCAAGCAGCCTCCCCCAGGATGCAGAACCTTGAAGATTCATATGGGGTTGATCAAGCCCCACCATTTCCATGGCGCCCTGGACTGGAGCCCCGCACAGCAGGAAGCTTTGAATGCGTACTATCGGAAGTATGGCAAGGAATGGATCGAAGCAGTAGTTCTGGAAAGGCCATTAGATCAGCTGTTCCAGGAAGGCACGCTTGCAGTAATCAAGAGAAGACTCACACAATTGCTGGATTTAGATGTGGTAAACGGAAAAGTGTTCCCGAGTAGCATTTTCGATACTCAAGCCGGAGAAACAACCACTATGGATATTGTAAGGGAATTGGAGCAAGGGAAGATTGTGGTCATTGACACTTCTCAATTTTCCGGAGCAACAGAAATCTTGGTTGGCAGCCTGATTGCAACTGAAATTTTCCACCGCTACCAGCGCTACAAGGCTGCTGGTGTGTTGGAGGAAAAACCAGTTGTTTCCATCGTGCTGGAGGAAGCTCCCAGGGTATTAGGCAAAGAAGTTTTGGAAAAGGGGCAGAATATTTTCTCCACCATTGCAAGGGAGGGAAGGAAATTTCAGGTTGGGTTGACCGCCATTACCCAATTACCCTCCCTCATTCCCAGGGATATATTGGCTAACATGAACACCAAGATTATTCTCGGCATTGAAATGAAGCCAGAGAGACAAGCTATTATCGAATCTGCTGCCCAGGATTTAAGTGAAGATGACAGGGCCATTGCGAGCCTAGACAAAGGAGAGGCAATTGTTTCTTCCACTTTTGCGCGATTTGCCACTCCTGTCAAGATTCCCCTGTTTAAGGATTTTGCCAAAGAACGAAGAGAGGCTGAAGTCAAGAGGGTGTATGTGGGAGTGAAGATGGAGTGAGTATAGTGAGATGGAGAGCATCTCCAGAACAATGCACTATATATGTCTGTTTCTAATACACAGCTCAGCTATAGGCTTTTGAG
>JACOVN010000101.1 GCA_016177315.1 Candidatus Woesearchaeota archaeon | reverse complement strand
TTTCTGAACCTCTCGCCCAAGATAGGCTGCATGGTCTGTTCTCGAAATAATGTTCTGTTTCAAGACTGTCTGGTAAATCTCCAGGGGTTTTTTCCCTACCACAACTAAACTGATTTGATTGGGCTTCTTGCAGAACGCGACCTCAATCTCCTTCCTTTTTGGATTCGTCCTGATGAGAAAATACCCGTTGGGGTCGATGGTAAATTCCTTTCGGTCATCGTAGGAAGCCTGGATTCTTTTGCAGCCCGGAGCATACCGGATTTTGGTATCGACGATAACTGCCGCATTTTCTGCATCGACAATTTTAATGGCATTGGTTGGGCAGAATTCCGCTGCCTTTTTGACATCCTCCAGTGCCTGTTCATTCACTTCCCTCTGGAGAATGATATCTCCAGGCTCTTGCCCGGGCTTGCCGCCTTTGAGCGCAGCTTTTCCGCCCTGGAGAGAGAAATCTGCTTCATCGTACAGCACACAATTGCCAGTGCCGACACACCTGCCTGGCGTATAGATAATTTGGATTTTCCTTCCCATCTTCCCATTCCCCATCGCTCTCTTCTCCGCCTCCTTTTTAAACTTTCGCTTTTCCGGCTTAAAAAGACCTCCAGAAGGCGTATAAACTGCTTGTTCGTGGAAGAAAGATTTAAAAAGTGATAAAGCCTCCTGAGAAAATCATGAGCGATATTGTTTTGGTGTACCCAAAAACGGGATTTGATATTAAGAAAACAACGGTTGATTTACCCTTGGGTATTCTCTCCACTGCTGCGGTGCTGGTAGATAGCTATAAAGTGAAGGTGATTGATCAGCGCATTAACCCAGATTGGGAGAAGGAGCTGAAGAAAGAGCTCAAAAAGGAACCAAAATTTGTTGCCCTCTCATCCATGGGCGGAACACAGATAGGGTATGCCTTAGAGCTTTCTAAAATGGTGAAGGAAAACAGCAATGCCAAAGTGGTTTGGGGAGGATTGCAGGCTACGCTCTTGCCAGAGCCAACTATCCAGCATCCGATGGTGGATGTGGTTGCGATTGGAGAAGCAGAGGGCATCATGCAGGATTTGGCAAATACCCTGAGCAATGGCAGCAATCTAAGCAATGTGAAAGGTATTTTCTTCAAGGAACAGGAAAAGGTAGTTAGGAATCTTCCGGCAGAAGTGCTGGACGTTAATACCTTCCCGGAAATCCCCTATGATTTGGTGGATGTAGAGGAATATATAGGAAGCAGGAGCATGACCGTGCCACAGATGAAAAGGACTTTGCCCTTTGTAACGAGCAGGGGTTGTCCGTACCAATGTACGTTCTGCTGCGTCCCGGGATATGCCAAGAGGAGATGGAGGGGGATGTCAGTTGACTTAACCCATCAACGTGTCATGGAAATGGTAGAGCGATTCAAGTTGGATAGTGTAGTCTTCCATGATGAGAATTTCTTGAGCAATCCGAAGAGGGCTGAGGAATTGGCAAAGAAATTCAAGAGAAATTTCTTGTGGTCGATTCAGGCCAGGATGGATAACATCAACAGAACGGACATGGAAACCCTGGAAAAAGGGGGCTTAGTGCATGTCCAGCCAGGCATTGAGTCCGGCTCAGAAAGAATTTTGAAGCTCATGAAGAAGGATGAAACCAAAGAACAAATGCTGGAGGCAAACAGAAAATTGGCGAAGACAAGCATTATTCCTGCGTATAATTTCATGATGGGCTTCCCAACGGAAACATTGCAGGATACGTATGAAACCGTTGATTTTGCATTGCAGCTGATCAAGGAAAATCCGAATGCCATGATTGCAGGATTTTATGTATACATGCCAACCGGAGGAACAGAGGCATTCGAGCTGGCCTTGCAGCATGGCTTCCAGCCTCCGACAACTTTGGAAGGGTGGGTCACGTTCAACAGACAGCACCAAGATACACCCTGGATTCAAGATAAGGTAGCCACTCTCAACAATGTGATGCTCACCTCAAAACTCGTGGACGGAAAGAGGTTTTCGAATATGTTCCAGAAATTCCACATACCCGAAGCAGTGTACCAGATGGTAGGAGCATACTATCGCAGGAAATGGAGGCAGCATAATTTCCGAGACACATTGGACATCAAGGCCTTACGTTCCATCTCTAGGATGCTCTTTACCTATTGAGTATTTATTGACTGTTATTTCTCTTTTTTAACCATTCTCAGCGTTCCAAAATGCCCCCAAAGCTTTATAAAATATTGCCCATTGTTACAGCCTATGAAGAAACTCTCTCTCATCCTTCCAACCTACAACGAACGGGAAAATATTATTGATGTCCTGAACCAATTGCAGAGAGTGTTGAAACAGCATCCGCACGAAATTATTGTCGTGGATGATAATTCTCCAGATGGAACAGCTGCATTGGTAAAGGAGTATGCCCAAAAACATACCCGCGTAAAAATCGTCATGCGGAAGAATGCGAAAGGTTTGAGTTCTGCAGTGGTATTTGGATTTCAGCATGCAACAGGCGATATCCTTGGAGTGATGGATGCGGACGGACAACATGATGCAGGCAAAATTCCTGCCATGCTGAAAGCAGCGGAAGAGTATGAGATGGTCATTGGCTCTCGATGGGTAGAAGGGGGGAAGGTAGAAGGGTGGCCACTCCATAGGAAGCTGAAGAGCAGAGTTGCTGCACTCTTGGCAAAATGCATCTTGGGAGTTTCTATCCGCGACCCTCTTTCAGGATTTTTTCTCATACAAAGAAAACCTTATGAGCAAGTGAAGGAAGAACTCAACCCCAGAGGGTATAAGATTATGCTTGAGCTGTATGCAAGAGCAAAACCAAAATCAGTCAAGGAAATTGGATATACGTTCCGGGAGAGGAAAAAAGGGAAGAGCAAGGTAGCAACAATGCCTATGGCCATTGAGTATCTCAAAGCCTTACTCGAACTTCGAAGACAGGTAGGACGGTGAGGAGGTAGGGAAGGAATATGCAAGCAGTCATCTTGGCTGGAGGATTTGGAGAGCGAATGAGGCCGTTAACACAGGCCTTGCCAAAACCAATGCTCCCTGTTGGGGAAAAGCCCTTCTTGGAGTATATCCTGGAGCGATTGAAGGAGTATGGCATTACCCATATCGTGCTGTGCGTCGGCTACCGATGGCAGAAAATTCAGAAGTATTTCCGAGATGGAAGGCAATGGGGCATGCGCATACAGTATTCTGTTGAGGAAACTCCGCTCGGAACAGGGGGAGCTATCAAGCATGCAGCATCGCTTCTGGAAGAAGAGTTCATCGTGGTGAATGGGGACACCTATCTAGAGATAGATTATCATGACTTTCTTGCCTTTTATAAAAAGGTGAAGCATCCTGTCATTGCTTTAACCGAAGTGGAACATGCAGAACGATACGGAATTGTGGAGCATGACAACAGGCACCGCATTATTTCCTTCACAGAGAAGGGAAAAGGAGAAGGCAAGCATTGGATTAATGGAGGGGTATATCTCTTCCAGAAAAAAGTGCTTGCCTCTATTCCTAAAGGCAAGGTTTCCGTAGAGCGAGAGGTATTTCCTGTCTTGGCCAAGAAGGGGCTGCTCTCTGCATACCTCTGTAAAGGGTTATTTGTCGACATGGGAACACCAGAATCGTACGAAAGAGCCAAAAAGCTGTTCGCAAAATCGGTGAGAACATAACTTTATAAAGGAAAAGAAAAGGGCTGATTGGGGGAAACCATGATTATCTCTAGAACACCTGTCAGGATTAGCTTTGCCGGCGGAGGAACAGATGTCAGGTATTTCTTCATGCACGAAGGAGGTGCTGTCGTCAATGCGAGCATCAATAAGTACGTTTACATCACCATCCATCGGAAGTTTGATGAGAAGATTAGAGTAAAGTATTCTCAAACAGAGTTGGTGGAAAGGGTCGAAGATATCCAACATCCTCTCTTTCGAGAGGCCATGAGACTCGTTGGGGTTACAGGCCAGGTGGAGATTACCTCCTTTGCTGATATCCCTACCAAAGGCACTGGCTTAGGGAGCTCTTCAAGTTTTTTAGTGGGCTTATTGCATGCCTTGCATGCCTACAAGAGGGAATTTGTAGAGCAAAAGCAATTGGCCAGAGAGGCGTGCAGGATTGAAAGGGATATCTTGCAGGAAGAAGGAGGCTACCAAGACCAGTACATCGCGGCCTATGGGGGGTTGAATTTCATGGAGTTCCGCCAAGATGGCTCTGTGGAAATTATGCCGCTCTACAAGCAAGGCATGGTAGAGGCCTTGAACCAGAGGCTTTTGCTCTTCTATACCGGCATGACAAGGAATTCCAGAGATATTCACCAGCAGCAGAGAAAAAATGCGGAAAAGAATCGGGAATACTTGAGGAGGATGAAGCAATTCGCTGAACAGCTCCGGATAGCTTTGGAGCAAGGGAAGTATCTGGACATGGGGAGCATTCTGCATGAAGGATGGAAGTGTAAGGAGCAGTTAGCTGATGGAGTCAGCAATAAGACAATCGATACATGGTATGAAAAAGCTCTCATTGCGGGGGCATTGGGAGGGAAACTTTGCGGCGTAGGAGGAGGAGGGTTTTTGTTGTTTTATTGCGAACCGGAAAAACAGGAGAACGTAAGGAAGGCTTTGAAGGACATGAAGGAATTGCCATTTCAATTAGAAAATAGCGGCAGCAGAATTATCTATGCTATTGATAATGAACAGTATGGATAGTGTAGAGGGAGGAACGAGCATGGAGGGAGAGATTGCAAAGCAATTCCAAGAACATATTGCTGTTGCAGAGCATACCCTTGCTTTGAAGAAGAGTATAGCAGAAGCTGCAGAGCTGTTGCTTGCCTGTTTCCGGAACCATGGGAAACTTCTCTTATTCGGGAATGGAGGCAGCGCATCGCAAGCCCAGCAC
>JACOVN010000080.1 GCA_016177315.1 Candidatus Woesearchaeota archaeon | reverse complement strand
GTATGATAATGGGGTGGGAATAAAAATGGGAAATATCAATATGAAACAGTTTTTCGCAACCCTCAAAGGCTGTGTGAAGAAATCAAAAATCCATCCCATGGATATCAAGCATATCTGGCATTTGTAGGTGTTACCAGTGATTGCCATTGACTCCAATATATGGTGTTATTATTTCGATGAGTCTTGCAAAGAGCATAGTAAGATAGCAGAAGCCGTGGAGAGGGCGTTAGCAAAGGAGCGCATTCTCCTGAACACGATCATTGTCATGGAAGTTTCCCATTTTCTTGTCAAGAACTTAGGGCCTTCTGTTGGGAAGGAAAAAATTGAGATTTTCCTTTCACTGCCCATGACCATCCTGGATCTCACCTTTTCCTCGCTTCATGGGTCTATCGAGTTGCTCTGCGCGTATTCCCACGAAGGGAGTGGAGGAAGAGATGCTACGGTATTGGATGCTATGAAAAGAGCAGGTATCAATAAAATCATGACGCACGACCAGGCATTCAAGAAAATAGACTGGCTGGAAGTTATCGATCCGTTGGCGTAAATCAATTTTAATCTTTAATCTGGATGATATTCTCGTCTTTCTTCTGGTCGAGCATTTTGTACCGGGATGCTTCCCAGAATCTTCCCCCAAGTTGAATGCCTAAATTGGTTTCTAGAAATTCCTGCGTGGCGTAGATGGTTTCAGGTTTGATTTCCATTTTCCTTGTTCTATTTCCGTCTTTCCCAAATTTTATCTGTCTGCGTAAGTATTTTTTTCCCTGTCTGTCATGCTCAATAGTCTCTGTCACCGAAACTGTACTGTTTGGCCGAGAACTTGTCAGTGATGGCATATAATCCTGCTTTCTAGCCCACTGGTATCCTGCAGTCAATGTTTCTGGTGTTGCCCAGCTTCGCCTCTGCCTTTCTGCAATTTTCAATGCTCCAGCTTCTCTCTGATATCGAACACCCAACGTATTCAATAATTCAATAAACTGATTAATATCCTTTATTGTCATTGCTTCTGGTGCAGCTGATAAATTCCATGACCCTAAAAATGGAATGGGAATTTCCAACCTAGCAAGAGAAATACGGTGCGTCTCACCAGCAGCAGTTGCTTTAGTAATATCAAAATTTCCTTCGATTCTTCCTCCAAATTGCTGGAGCAACCCCAGAAGAAATTCAGAGGATAATACCCTTTTCTCTAAGTCTATCTGTGTGACAGTTATCTCTAATTCTTCTATTCTCCCTTCCCCGAACCTTTTCGACTGAGCACTGATTTCGACCTGCTGTGGTGCATCATAGGATTGATTCTGTGGCACAAGCACCAGTTCTCTAAGGTCGTGGAGATCCTTCGTTACCGTTTGCGCTCCCTCGAGAATCAAATCCTGCAAGGAATCCCCATTTTGTGTTGCAAAAGTAGGATTGACCATATTCCTTGGTTTATCGTTCTGCTATTTAAATCTTTCTATATATACTACCTAAAAGTAATAAATATAGAAAACTTTATAAAGTAGGAACTATTCCTACCCCCTATGCGGAAGAAAATCAGCATTTGTATTGAGGAGAATATCCTTAAGGATGTTGAGCACGAGCTTGAGCAAGGCCTATTCCGCAGCAGGAGCCATGTTATAGAATTTGCTTTGCAGGGATATATAAAAAGCCGGAAAGGGCAAGGTAAGGAAGAGCAGGGAGACGAAATCTATGCCACTCGATAAAAAGCTTATCCAGAGCGCACACCAGCTCAATGCAGCAGTGCATGGGAATGCCAGGGAGTATTTCCACTCACGGCCAGTTGCAGTTTCTACCCTATCTCTTATCTTGCCGGAAAAGCGGAAATATCCTTTTCAGATTGTCTACGATATCAAGGATCTCTTTACTATTGGTGCAGTAACGCAGAGCTCCATTTTGATGACTGGTGGGACGGATACCGGAAAAACAACGCTTGCAAAATTGGTTATGAATGCCCTCTTCGGAAAAGAAGATGAGGCATGGCATAGAATTGATGTGGACACCGATTTCGGAAAGGACGCATATGCGGATGTCGACTTTTCTGTTGTCACAGAGGGCAAGAAACTTTCTGAAGGCCTCTATCAGGCGCAAAGATTTCTCTCCCTGCCAGGACTAATCTGGGATGAGATCAACCGAACGCATGCAGCACTAGCAAACAAATTACTGCACGTTTTTGACAAGGATATCAGTTTGCCGGATGGGAAGAGAGTAAAGATTGGCCACCCCATGGATGGAGGAGAAACTTATCAATTCCAGGTTGCAGCAATCAACGAAGGGACAGAGTACAAAGGGACTTTTGATGTCGATAAGGCACTCCGAAGAAGAACCATCATTGAAATCCCCATCGATGTGTTTTCTGCAACTGAGCATGACCGGCTGCTTATTCAGAAACTCAGTAGGAAGGAAGTTCCCTTAAAAAATGACCAGAGCCGATTGGAAACCATTTTGGAAATCAACCGTGCGCTGGAGCAGCAGGCTATCCCAATACATCCTGCAGCAGAAATGTTTGTAGCATACTTAGAAGCATTCGACTTTTGCAGGCATTCTCTCTCTCATGAGAAAGGGAGTGTCGCTTCTCAGGGCGGATCTATTCGATACATCTGCTCTAAGCCCGTCTATATCGACGGGACCATGGTACCAGGTTCAGACGTTGGCTGTCCCTTCTTGAAAACCTTTGAGCACGAGCTCTGCCCCAATGTTCGGGGGATTACACCAGGAATCTCCAAGAATCTGTGGGCTGTTGCCAGAGGGTTTGCGCTTATCCGAGCAACAAAGTTTGTGGAGATGATGGCCGGTTATCTCGAGGGAAAGGCAACCATGCCTTTGCAATATCGCTTACTTGAGCCAGGAAAAGATGAAGATGCCACTGTGATGGATGCCAATCTGGAAAGGCTCTTGATGCAACAAGTGGAAAATGCTTTGCAGCAATATACCGGTCTAAAGGATGCAGGAGCAACTCTGGCAAGGGCTGCTGCGGATAAGTATCTTGCAGAGCTCCATGTGGAAATAGAGGATGTTGAAGCAGCAATTGGGTTTGTTGGATATTCCAAGCTGGGCATTGCCACACCCTGGGTTTTGAAGCACTACCAGGGAAATCGGTATGGGGCAGTGACGCATTTTGTTCGTCAAGCGAAAAGCAAGTTCAAGGAAGGCTTGGCCATGCCTGCGTTAGAAAAGCTTCCTGATATTTTGAGTGGGAAAGGAACTTCAGAATTATTGGAAACGATTCGCACCTATTGCGAAGCACAAAATCCTTGGCTCTGGAAGGTCTTAACACCCTATCTCGGGGGGCAGCCAAAACCTGAAGGAAAACAGGATGTACAACAGTTCTATGCGTGAGCAGTATGGGAGAAACTGACTTTTCCAAGGTGGGAGAACTTTTCTTTGAGGAAGTTGGAACAAGGCCAAAGGAAATTGCGCTACAGCAATTTGTAGAGCATGCACTGCATGCCTATCAAAAAGAGCAGCTTGCCGTCGGTGACTTCACCACAAAGCAGGTAACGTATGGCAACCCAGCCACACAAACCCATCTTTCGTTTCTCGTTTCTGCTTCCAGGGGACAGCCCGCAATTTTTGGATTGCAGCTGGCGGGAATGGGCAATGCTTTTGCTGCTTTTTTTGACCCTCTTCAAGGTTACCTTACGGCAGAATATACAGGTTTACCATTTCCAGAAGTAGACGAAACATTGGCACCACGTATTTTGCAATCTCTGGGGGAGCAGCAAGCGCAAGGCAACATGCATTCTGCATTTGTGGGATCGTTGCATCTTTCCCTTACTCCTGAACTTTCCATCACGAAAGCTGCATTGGAGCACCGAAAGCGAAAGCTTTTGGGCAGGGAGATTGTACCAGTTCGGTTAGAGGATGCGGTCCTGGATGAATCTGCCAGAGCACTCCTTGCCAGTGCCCAAAGAGTCAGTGTATCCAATTCCTTTTACCGAAGGCAGAATCCCCACGATGAGCTTATTCAAGAATCCTGTGACATCACACAACCTGTTCGAGGCACATACCAAGTAACCTATCGTGTTCAATCCGCTGCCGGAAATGCACTGCCTCCCGAGGCATTTCCAAGAGCAGAGAAAATCTTCGATGCCATCAAGCATGGATTGGATGCCACTGCCTATGGAACAATGAAAACGATAAACCCAGAAATATGGGTGCGCGGAGTGGATGCGCATGGGTGAGCCTTCTAAGCTTGAGCACCATATTGCTACACTATGCCGGCAAATTATCGATCGGCGCGGATGGAATCAATTTCGGGATATCCAAGTAGAGGTGCAGCCGCAGCTTGCCTCTCTTGGTGCTCACATAAAACCTGAAGACTGGCAGATCAATGTCTTGGTAGGACAGGATTTCTATGAAGCAGTAGAAGCTGTTAGAAAGGACGAGGATCTTTCCCTTACACCCGATCAGATTATTGCTTCCCTCATGGAAATGTTAGTAGTTCATGAGCGGGGGCATTTCTGGCACTGCCCCAAGAATAGGGATCTCTTCGAGCAGATCGTGCAGGGGCACTTTGAAGCGATCCAGGGAAGGGAGTATCGAGAAGAGAGAATTCAGCAGCTATGCTTCATGCTCCACAACCTTTTCTCTGATACCATACTGAATACAGTGAATGCCCATACGGATGTTGAGAAAGATGCATACCGGCAGGGGCTTGACCTTTTTTTCCTCCAAGGCTGGAATTATATGAGAAGAGAGCTGAAGCAGCGCGGTGATAAATCCATTAAGCTTCACATTGCAGCAAACCAGCTTTTAGGACAAACGGATCCTGCCATGGGGCAGAGGATGAGGCGGTATATGCCAAAACTTTTCCTGAGCTTTGAGCGATACAAGCATAAACTGCTGAATATTTTCACTGGCGATGAAGCCTTAACAGATGCTGTTCTGCGGAGAGACGTAAGCCCGGCTGCTGCAGGAGAGCTTGTGGAAAGGCTAAGGGACACTTCCCTTTGGAAACCCATGGCCTATGCCTATGCAAACCTCATGTACCCGTTCATGCAACGGGATATGGATGCGATGCAGCAGTGCACCGAGAATTCTTTTACGCGCGAAGAAAAGCAGAGAGGTTCTGGCGGCAAAGAGCAGAAGCAAAGCTCAACCTCCAAAAAGGAAAAGAAAGAAGAGAGAGAAGGAGGAAAGAAGAATCTCATTCAGGAGCTCATCGAAAGGCTCATGACACCCCATACCCCTTACTCCTCCCCATTGCTGGTGCATTTCCAGAGACTGGATGCACTCTACAAACAGCGCGCTGGAAAGATTTCCTTGTTTGCGCAAGAGCCAGAGGAGGAAGCACCGCATCTGGAGCATCCAACCAGTGTAGAAGAAATGCCTATCACAGAATTTAGGCCAAAGGAAACGGATTGGTCCTCGACGAGGATTTATACTCGAGCAGATGGCACACGAAAGGTTGAGCTTTACCGGCGAATCAACCCACTCATTCTTCCCTTTGCTGTCCAGGAAACTCCTGGCGGTATTCCAGATATCAGCTTCATTTTCGATAGCAGTTCCAGCATGGACTTTGAGCCATTTGAGAAAGAGGGAAGCGGACAGTATCACTATGCTGTTCTGGCATTTTACTCCATCTTGCGATTCTTGGAAGAAGAGGGCATTGCGCCATTGCTGAACTACCATACGATTAACTTTTCCAATAGTACTGTCTCTTCCGGTTGGTGTTCCTATGGCGAATTGGAAAGAGCAAAGAAAGCACTCTTTGATTACCAGGGATCGGCAACAATGTTGGATCCTCAAGAGCTTGCAAAGATGCGCCGCACAAGGCGGGACAATGTTGTTTGCTTTATGCTGACCGACAGTCAATTCAATCTTGCCAGCAATGCAAAAGCAATACTCCGGGAAATTGACGCGATGCTTTCCACCGGAGGCATTGGGGTTTACTTATTCCAAATCGGCTCTCCAACACCATTCTCCAAGGCATTGGAGCAGAGAGGTGTTCCTGTGCATCCTATTGAATCTACCGAGGATTTCCTCCACATGGGCATTCGGTTTACCAGAGACCTGTATGGTGAGGTTGCACGATGAGAACCTACGATTTACCTTTGGTTGATTGGATCAGAATCGGCTTGCATAGGCAGACGCTTGAGCAGGTAGTCCAGGCTATTGAGCACGGAAAGCCATTAGGAGAACTCGGACAGCCAAACCCAATCAATGTAAAATATATTGAAAAAATTCTCCGGGAGGAGATAGCAAAACAGTTCTCACACCCAGAAAGGCCGCTGCTGGAGGTCGTTCTTAACGCCATCGATGCCAGGCCAAGCTCTTTTGCAGACGATTACACTATCCAAGTGCAGCTATCCAGAAAGAAATTTGCAGCACGGGATAATGGAATAGGGATGGGTGTGGACGAAATTCTCCGACTGCTGATCATTCCTTTTAACACTGACAAGAGCGGCATTGAGGAAATAGGAAGATTTGGCGTTGGTTTTCTTTCCACTTTCAATTACTGCCTGCATGAACCCGGGAACAGCACCGTTCTCGTAGAGACAAAAAGGAAAGAGGGCGGAGGATATGCTGCGCTCTTCTACTCTACTAGCGGTGAGATCAAGGATTTGCGATTGCGGCTTCAGCGGATGCACCGTACACGACCAGGCACTGCAGTAAGAATCCGAAGACATCTGGGTGCGAGATCTCTGCTCCAGATGTATCTTAAGGAGCGTTTGAAGGGCGTTCCATCCTATCATGCCAGAATCGTTGTGGACGGCAAGCAAATCAATAAAGATAGCAACGAGAAATGGTATGCAGCGCCGGTAGAGCTCAACATCAAAGGTAACGTTATCACCCAACCTATTGGGTTTCGGATCGATCGTGATGATCCTAACCATATCACCCTGAGTTCACAGGGTGTTGCTGTTAAGCATTCCCTTAGTCAATATGGGGGGGCCATTATTTCCTTCCCTTCAGGAATTCAGGTGGTGGAGGGGAGAGATGACTTCAAGATGGATAAAAACTATCGCAGAGGCATTGCTGCAGCTTTCCAAGCGATAGAAAAGTATATTCAAGCCCAGGAACGGACAGAGGAATTTGTTGGTTCCATGGCCAGCTTCCTCCCTGCATTAATGTCTGCATTTAAAATCATGAAATTGAAGGATGTTCCGAATATTGATGGCATTGTGGCAGCCCTGATGCCGGGAAAGCGGTATGCGCTCACGAATGAACAACTCCAGACGTTTTCTCCATTTCTTGGAAATACTGTGAGGGAGCTGTCTTTTGTCACTTCTCCCGATGGGTGTGCCTATTGGAGAGAAATTTTTGGCCATGATCTAACCGTAGTCGCTGACCTTCTCAAGCCAAAAGAAATAATCACTCCAGAAGCGTTTGAGCAGCGGGCAGGAGAAGATTCTTCTTTCTATCCTAATCTCCGCCTTCTTGCCCGGGAAGCAAAGAATGCATCCTTTACAGGAATTGTCTTGGTAGACGTATTGCCTCCGCAAAATCCGGTCATGGTTTATAACAACGTCCTCTATATCAATGCATCCCATCGCTATGTCCAAGGACCATTCAATCCTCTTAAAGTGTATTCCATTATCTCTGGTTATTATGGCCTTGCAGATGTCGCTCGTGTAATGCGATACTACCGGCCAGAGCAAGCGGAAGCAACGATTCAATCCCTCACAGCGCATCTCCACGGGAGGCCAGCTATTGTATACGGAGGAAAATCACGATGAGTGCAGAAGATTATAAAAAATACATTGATGATACGCTTTCTAACATACTCTTACGTCTCGATAGGGTGTTCGACAAAATGGGGAACTACCAAGCAAAACCTAAGAAAAAACCAACCCGTGCACAAACCAAGCAGCCTATTGCAGAGCAAGTTCTAAACCAGCAGTCCATGGAGGACCATAGATATACCATTCCTCTTGCAGATTTGGTTATGATGCAGATGGTCGGGAATTTTGATGCTTTTTTGGAACTCCTTACCCCCAATGGAAATGGAGAGCATGGTGAACGCTTTGCAGAAGCATTGCGGATGATCGAGGATACGAGAAAGCAGACAACCGCGCAAAAGCTTTTCCCTAGCATTGTGGAGAAGACGATTGAGGCACAATTCGGAGAAAAGCACGTTGCCTTGCGGGAATTGGGGCAGAATGCCATTGACGCCTACACTCCAGAGGAGCAGGAAAGGCCTGTGTTATTCCATGTAGAAAAAGAGAATGGTCATCTGGTTCTTCGGGTTCGGGATTATGGTATTGGCATGGATGTAAAAGGCGTTATCAGAGATCTTCTGATTCCCTATAATTCTGGAAAGGAATTTGATCCAACCAAGATTGGTGAGCACGGCATAGGATGGTATTCAGTTGTTGATTTGGCATCCTTGGTTAAAACTACAACCAGGCAGCGCGATGGAAATGGAGCTGTGCAGACGCTCGTGTACAGGGATAGGGAAACCTGGAAAGCAACTATTGTGCCAAGCACACCAGATGGATTCTATGGACCACTCCACAAAAAACCACACGGAACAGAAGTCACCGTCTACATTCCAGAGCAGACAACCTCACCAGAGGATATCCGAGATTTCCTCTTCCAATACCTCGGAATGGTGGATAGCAGAAATGGCCAGATTTTCCTTGGGGCTGCCATGATTAATTCTGCCCGTGAAGCATATCGACAGGCCTCCCCAATACCGGTTTCTATAGAAAGAGAGAAGAAGCCATTGACGATGGGAGTTTCCAAGCGTGGCTTGAGCGGAGATCTCAATGACCCCAGATTTAGGCATAGGAACAAGAACCTAGAGAAAATCCTTTACACGCAGCGCGGCTTATTTGTAAAATATGACACTCATCCGTTCCATGAAGAAACCATCCATGCACAACTCATTGCAGACTTGCAGAAAATGGGGCTGGATTTCTGGGTAGAAGTACCAGAGCATGCGACGCTCACGAAGGGAAGGAACAGTGTCATCGGAGATCACCGGAACCCGGTTCTGGAAGGAATGTACAGGGCCTTTGAAGACCTCTTCCTCAATGTTCTGCTGAGTGATGAACAGGTTGTTTACCATTCTTCCGGCACCTTGCTGAGCAGCATCGCAAATCTCTTCGATAAATACTATGCCCAAACTGCAAAAGTGCTGGAAGAGCGGAAGTACAGCAGGAAACGAAGATGGCTCTCTAAGGCTGCTGCGGCAGGCATGTCTGCCATTGACCTTGGTGCCCTTGCAGGAAGGCTCGCGGGCAAGGGAGCATATTATGCAGGGTTAGGTATCGTTCGCGGTGTACGGGCTACTCCAAAAGGGTTACGAAAGGCAGCATTGTACCCATTTGCTCATCTTCCTTCTGATCTGGAAAAATTAGCAGCATACCTGACGGAGAAAGCCCCAGAATGGGGAGAGCAAGCCGCTGGCGCAATTCGGTTCTATGGTCCTTTCGGCGTTGCAGTAGGTGGTGGTCTCTATGGCGGCATTGAGCTCTACAAACACTTTGGATGGAAGCCCTACCTATATCTGGGTTATGGCATCGGTGGAAGCCTTGGGCTCGCCGTAGCAGGGGCAGTGGTGTACGGAGGATATCGGCTTGCGTGTGCATTGCCGGAGATTATCCAAGACCTTAGGGAGGTAACACTCTCGGATGTTGGCAGAGCAATTGGAAAGTCGATGCTAAGC
>JACOVN010000020.1 GCA_016177315.1 Candidatus Woesearchaeota archaeon | reverse complement strand
GATCATTGTGGTGGATACTGGCTCTGCAGACAACACCAAGAAAATCGCCCAGGCATTTGGGGCAAAAATCTTTGATTTTCCCTGGAAGAATGATTTCTCTGCAGCAAGAAACTTTTCCATAGAAAAAGCTTCTGGGGATTGGATTCTTGCCTTGGATGCTGATGAGATCATTACGAAGAAGGATGGGGAGAGGATTCGGAAGATTATTGCCTCATCAGGGGAGGATGTCTGGGGCTTTAAGCTCCACCAGAGGAATTATACTCATCAAAAGAATACTGCAGACCTCCACCTCGCAAGGGGAGAGTATCCCAAGCAGGAAGGGGATTTTATTGGCTATACCCTTGCAAAGCCTGTCAGGCTCTTCAGAAACCTACCAAGAGTAAGGTATAGGTATAATGTGCATGAAGCTGTAGAACCGAGCATTCTGGAGGCAAATAAGCAGATTGACGATACAGCTATTATCATTCATCATTACCGGGCAAAGAAAGGAATGCAAGCCGAGAAAGAGAAGAGAGAATCTTATGTACCCATGGCTGAAGAGATGCTCAAGGAAAAGCCTAAGGACCCTAAGCCATACTATGATTTGGCGTTGATGTACAAGGAGAAGGGAGAGTTTGATAAAGCAATGGAGCTGTTCCAGAAGGCCATTTCCCTCAATCCCCTGTATAGGAATCCCTTTTCCAACATTGCAGAGATATACATGAGAAAGAAGCAGCTTCCTAAGGCTATCGAGTACCTGAAGAAAGGCATGGAAGCAAAGCCGAATGCAAATGATTGCTACAATCTTGCTTTGCTGTATACCAAGCTAGGGAGAGATAAGGAGGCTGTTGATCTGCTGAGGAAGGCCATTGATCTGAACCCTTCCCAGATAGGCTTTTACATTACCCTCGCTTCGGTTTACATAGCCCATAACCAGCCCATGAAAGCCATGAAACTCATGGAAATCTGCACGCAACAAAATCCCAAGAACCAGGATGCCTGGAACTTCCTTGGATTGTTCTACTTCAAAGCCAAACAGCTGGAGAAGGCTCTCGGGGCTTTTAAAAAAGGCATGGAAGCAAATCCAGAAGCAAAGACGGATACCAACATTAAATTGCACATCAACCTGGCCAAGAGCTACCATGCAAAGCGAGAGTACCGGGAAACTATCCGGGTGTTGCAGCACCTCATGAAACTTGATCCATTAGCTCCAGAGCTGATTAAGAAGCGAATCAAAGAACTGCAAGGGAAGATCAAACCTGCGAAGGCTTCTTAATATCCAACTAACTGCCCAAAGAACACATTATACTTGTCCCGGGTTACTTTTACCTTAACGATTTCTCCTTGCTTGAGCATTTCCTGGCATTTCGTAATGGTGACGAGCCTCTCCTTTGCCTTGCAGAGAAATTCTCCAGGATTCCTGCCTCTGCAGATGATTTCTGCATTGATTGTTTCCCATTTATGAAATGGTTGAGGGAGTTCTTTTGTTTTTTCCACCTTCAGCTCATGCACTAATCGTACCTGATGCTTCTGTTCCAAAGCCTTGAGCTTTGCATAAAATTCCTCCCAGGAAATTTCCTTTACTGGATTCCTGCCTCTTTTGTTGTAGCAGAATTTCTGAATGCCTAATGCTGCACCAATATCTTTTCCAAATTCTATCACCTTCTCAATGTCTGCATCATTCACTCCATCCATCCAGACTGGAGTTAAAATTACTTTCAAGCCTTGCAGCGCCAAACCATTCTGGCTTGGCTGGTCTATCGTGGCTCCGCCTTCAGCTACACGGCCATATTTTTTCGCTGCATATGCAGCCATTTTCTTCACTCGCTCAATGTCATACCCTTTGGTATTGGCAATATGGTGTGCCATCTCTCTGGAATAGGCATTCATGGAAATGTTCAAGTGGGTCAAGCCTGCCGCCGCCAAATCATCAATCAGCTTCTCTGTCAGCAAGCTTCCATTCGTGATGATGGCAATGTGCTTCACCCAATGTATGCCCTTGATATCTGCTACCAAATCCACAATCCTCGAGTACATCAGGGGCTCTCCATGGGGGTTGAGGTAGAGGAAGATGTTTCTATTTTGCTTGTAGTCCAACAGCTTCTTCAATTCCTGCACCAAATACTCTTCCTCAATGATATAGAAAAATCGTTTCTTAGAGCCAATGCCCTCATCCACAGAACAGAAAAGGCAGCCAATGTTGCAGGATGTTAATGGCTTCACTTCGATAATGTTCGAGCCTTTGTCTACCATTCCGATGGCAAGGCTGCCCATGAGAGGAACGCCGGAATACCGGTGCAGGTAGAGGGAAGGCCTCTGGTTTGCAACATTCCGCAATGTCTGGATGTGCTCTGCGAGCAATCGGTTGAACTTGTTGTTTGCCTTTTTCTCAGAGATATCTGCAAACTGAATGGCTTGGCGGCTGATTTGGAAGGGTGCAATCTTTTTCAATGCTTCCTTCTCGATAGAAAAGGAAAAGTTCTGCATAATCCTAACAATAATTTTATCCCCGTCATCTTCAAAGGAGAGATCCTTAAAGGCCAATTGAGCAGTAGCCATGGCAAAGGAAAAGCCGGGATAGTTTATAAACCTTCTGCCCATGGCCAGAAACAGCTGCAAAAAATATATAAATGGTCATCATCCATCAGGCTTGTATGGGGGAAGAAATCAACATAACCTATGAGAGTCTCTTTGAAATTCTCAGGAGGGAAAAGGGAAGGGAAGACCTGCAGAAATTGAGCAGTACCTTTCTGCAGGACGTGGCGAACTACTTGGCGGAAAAGGAGCAGACCTTGGGAAAAGGGGATGGCTTTTTCTCAGAAGAGGAGAGGGAGAAAAATTTTCTCCAGTATCAGAACATTAAGAAGATGCTTAAGGAAATCTATGATAGGAGGGAGAAGAAGATTCTTATCCTGGCATTGATGAAATCCAGGACCGAGCATGCGATGATCGATACCTCTGTCCTGCTAGAGCAGGAATCCCAATTATTGCTGGAACTCCAGGCCATCCTCTTCAGACACCGAGATCATACACTGCATACCCTTCTCAATACCAAAAAGTCTGTAAAGGCGGAAAACAGGCAGCAGGAACCTATGGTACTGCAGGAAAAAGCAAAAGATTTAAAAGCAGATGCCGAAGAAGTCTATGAAAAAGAGGTCGTGTCGGCAGAAACAGCAATGGCGAAGACAGAAGAACCTGCCATGAAGCAGGTGCGGTTCCTCCATGCAGTGCCAAAGTTCGTTGGAAAAAATTTAGAGGTGTATGGTCCTTTCCAATCTGCGGATGTCGCAAATCTTCCAGCAGAGATTGCATCGGTATTGATTCAGAAAGAGAAGGTAGAAGATTGCTCCTCTGTGGGAGAAACTCCTGCATCATAACTCCTGCATCATTGCTCCTGCATCATTCCCTGACGCCATGGAGAATACCATGGGCGAGACTGAGCATGAAAATCCCTAAGAATGTCAAGCGGTATTGCCCCTACTGCAAGAAGCATACCGAGCATAAAGCCAGCCAGAACAAGAAAAAGAGCCCGAGTAGCATGCGCTATGGTTCGAAAATCCGGGCCAGGAAGAGGGGCAGGGCTAGAGGATATGGAAATTTAGGAAGATACTCCAAGCCTGCAGTGACGCAGTTCAAGATGACTGGCAAGAAGCAGACCAAGAAAACAGATTTTCGGTATGAGTGCAAGGAATGCAAGAAGATGCACATGCAGGATCATGGCATCCGGGCCAAGAAAGTAGAATTCGTCTAGCGAGAAGCTAGCGAGAAGGAGTGATGCAATCATGGGATTGATTCCAGAACCAACATCCAAGTTCATCAAAGTGCGATGCCCAAAATGCAAGAACGAGCAGATT
>JACOVN010000089.1 GCA_016177315.1 Candidatus Woesearchaeota archaeon | reverse complement strand
TATTTAACCTTTTGGAAAGATTAAAAAGTTACTTTACAAGGAAGTTGAATTATTCGACAAACTCGGGAGATAGAGAGCGATTTTCCTTCCAAAGGCTAGAGGAAAGCCCCATTCCCTTTGATCATGCACCATACCAGGACAAATCTGTACTGGTCGTGGGGGCCGGAGCGTTAGGAAATATCATGGCCATGGCACTTGCAACCATGGGCTTTGGCACAGTAGATTACCTGGATTATGATACCATCGAGAGCACAAACTTGAACCGGCAGGTTTTGTTCTATGACAGTGTGGGTTTGCCAAAGGCTGCGGTACTGGCAGCAAAGCATGCAAAGATGAATCCAAAGGCAAGGGTAAGGGGGTTGGTACAGAAACTGGAAGTACAGGATGGTGTTTTTACTCCTGATGTGCTCCGGGAAGAAGGGTATGATTTAGGATTGGATCTTGTAGACAACCTCTATACGCGTGCAGTATTGGCAGCGTATGCTGTTTTGCGTGACATGCCATTGGTCACTGCAGCATCTTCGCCAACAGCAGCAGAGGTTGCTGTCTATGTTCCGGGTGTGACAGCTTGCCTGAATCACATTTTCAGCGATTATTATGAGAAAGGGAGAAGAGAGGAGGTTATTCGAAGGCAGAGCTGCATTCAGCAGCCAGACCCTTCTGTCATTGTTACCAACCAGGTTGCAGCAGCCTTGGCTGCACTGGAAATCTGTGGAATTTTTGATGCTGAGCGATACGGAAATCCGCATAATGGCATTTTGAAATACTCAACTGAATTAGAGCCCAGGCTTGGCCAGATCACGGTAAAGGATGTATGCGAGTGCTATCGAAGGAAAAAAGATATTCCAGATATGGAGATTAAGGAAATGAAGGAGGCAGCCCATGGCAGATGAGGGAAAGAAGAAGGATAAAGAGAAGGGAGGAAAGGAAAAGCCCTATCAAACTCCCGCAGAGCAACCTAGGCGTAAAATCCGTGATGGGACAAAAGGATGGGATTTCTCTGCATTTATGCGGAGAGAGCCAGAACTGACAGAGCAAGAAAAGAAAGAAAGGAAGAACAGGGAAATATTGGAAGCTCTTGTCGCCATAGAGAGACAGGCATTTGGTGGGGAAACAAAACCTGCACAAAGAACGTATGCAGAGGAACCAATGCTGAGCAAGGAGGAACGCGGGGGCGTTTTTTACCTTGGCGGAAAAGCGGTTAATGTCCATGCCTATGCCTTTGATCCTGCTGGCGATGATTGGGTGAAACGCTCAGAAAAGGTTGCTCCCTATGATCAGCTGCTGGAAGAGAAACTCCGGGAAACATTCAGAGAGTTGAGCGTAGAAAAGGAATACCTGAGAAGCGGTAGAGTAGTGGTGAATGATGTGCTGGATGAAGTAGAAATTCCAGAACTTGCATTCCTTAGCGTGGACACACGAAGAGGAGAGTTTAGTGTCGTGGTTATTCCTTTGGAAGATAGGAAAAGAAGGGTACTCTACCAGATAGCTGCTGGTGAGAAAGTTGTCGGGAGTGGCATTGTCTATCAAGAGCCCGATATTGTTGGAATTACCCGGAGAAAAGCTGGCGAGAGGAAAATAGAGGAAATCCTCCGATTTTTCAGGAAGAGTTAACATGGCAGAAAAGGACAAAGAAACGGATTTGATGGGACTGCTCGAAGAAGCAGAAGAGGAACGCGCTGCAACACGAGAACATATTGCAGTTCCTGTTCCAGAGTTTGATCCCGTGCTGCACCTTGCTTCGATTTTGCAGCAGGCAGGACAGCAAGACCTTCCTGCTATTTCTGAATTGCAGTATGCTGAGGGTATAGCAACAAGCTATTTAGCAAAAGATAGAAAGGATAGGAAACGGGCTGCAGAGATGCTTCTGCGCGACGGGAAACCTGTTCACCAGGCTGCTTTTGCAGCGGTCGTGCAGGAATTGGGCTTAACACCAGAAGCCTATCAACTCGGGAGCATGGAAGAGAGGATAAGGAAATTGAGCGCGTTCTTAGAGAAGCAGGTAGAGGATGTAGTGAGGCATGCCCCACCCAAACCCTTGCCTGCCGACAGGAAAAGGAAAGAGCCTGCAACAGCGCTGCTCCAGTATCAGGATCCGGTAGAGCAATTCATCGGTTTTGATGCTGGCATCCTCGCAGCAGCGAAATACCTCATGCCGCACCTCGCGGGTTTTACAGAAGAACTCACTGCTGTGAGAACTGTTGAGGAACTGAGGAACCTTGTTTTTCTCAGTATGGTAATGGAAGCAATGCCAGATGCGGATGCCAGAGCAGCGGTAAGAAAGGATATTCTCCAAGGTGAGCTGGCCCAAAAAGAAGCTCTGCTCTATGCCCTCCTCACAACTAATGGAAGAAATGGAGAATCGTGGCTTCTCCAGGAGTTCCCCATCCATGGAAAACCGCAAACATTGCAGGATGCTGTCCGATGGTACCACCACATCGTCGCGGCAAGAAAGGATGCGATGGAAGAAATGAGAAGGCAGGGAGAAGTATTCCGGAAATATGAAGGGAAAGAAACGTATTCTGTACTTGCGGCAGAGCTTGTGCAAAGGATACAGCAGGAATTTGGCATCTTTGTCGAAGCGCCGCAGAATGTGCAGCAACGAAAGGAGTATGAACAGCTCAAAAACGGCTTAGTACAGACGGTACTGCAAGGCTGGAAAATCGATGAAGAAGAGAAGACTTTCCAAAAGGGAGATCTTGCCGTCACAGTTAAAGCATTGGGAGAAGGAAGATATAAGGACGGTCCCATGCTTGATGAACTGCCACTGCACACCATGCTTAGAAGGATGGAATGTGGGCATTTCGAAGCAGTAGGAAAGGGGGGGCATTATGGCTTCGATAAGGCAGAATTAGCAAAGGTGAAGAGGGTGCTCCCGCACCATCTGACGGATGAGGAGATGAAGGTTGGAGATAAAGTTGAGGTTGTAGTAAGAGGAACGTACGGCATTACTGATGAAGGAAGCTGGGGGTATGTGCGAGAATTAGGCGAAGATAATGTGAATATAGAGTTCCGTCGTGTTACCGGTAAGACACATGATACTCCATGCATGTATCGTATTGAGAAGAGACACGTAAAAAAAGTAGGCATATTTGCGAATCTTGACACCAATGTGTCTCCGCTTGAACAAGCATTGCAGAGAGAAGAGCCTGTCTTCGATGCTGGCGACAGAGTCAGGATAAAGGAGGGAAGCGAGCGCTTTGGGGAAGCAGAAGGGATAGGAGAAGTAGTGCAGTACAACCCAGAGCAGGGAAAAGAATCCCACTTCGTGAAGTTCCTCCTCTGGGAGGACTGGTACAATCAGAAGGATTTGGAGTTTGCTAAGATTCCCCAGCGGTGGAAGGAGAAGGAAGCAGCATGGAAAAAACAAGTAGAGGAATTCAAAGAGAAGCATAAGGAGGTTGCTGCACTCAAGGAAAGAGTGGAGCAAGCATTGCCTGCAATCATAGAGGATGCGGAAAAAGAATACCGGCAGCATCTGCAAGAGCGAGAGAGCATTATTCAGAGCACTGTTCAACGATTAACTGAGCTTGGATTGTCAGAAGGCATCATTCGCTTTATTATGAAAGAGCAGTTTGGCGATGCAGGAGAGAACTTTTACAAACTAAAACCAACGCTCTTTGATGCTTTGAATGAATTGGTTTGGAAGGGAGATTATCAGGCATTAGGAAATCAGATTGCTCAAAGAATTCAGGATGAATTAGGCATCATCATTGATGATGATGATGTAAGGAATGAGCAACCATATAAGCGGTTCAGGGAAGGATTGGCAGATCGCGTTTTGCGTGGCAGGCGTGTAGCGCCCGGAGAAGGAAGAGCAGAGGAAGGGCAGCTCGCTATCGTAAAAACAGATGTTGCATTCCCGCGGGGAACGCTCGTCCGTGTCGTAAGGGTATGGACAGGCCATTATTACGGTGAACCGCTGGATTGTGGAGATCAGAAAAGGGTAAACCTGCAAGATATGGCGCCACTGCAGCCAGCCTACGATTTCAAGTTTGCAGACAAGATAGAGGTTGGGGCTGAGGTGGAAGTGGTGAATCACGAAGAAGAAAAAGGCTGGAACAAGCAGTATTTAGCAGAGCGAAAAGAAAATGTCCCGATTGGAAGCAGGGGAACGATAGTGGAAAATTTAGGCAATGGTGGTTATGGGCATACTGCGATAGTGCAATTTGAGAAGAAGGAAAAACATACCTGGACACGTGACTGGCTACTAGGAAGAAGTGTAAAACAAGGGTATGTACAATTTTATCTGCATGAACTCCTCCTCATCCAGCCGGATAACGAGGAGAAGGCGAAAATAGAAGCAGAGAAGGCCAGGCTTATGCCAACCCTTAATGGCATTGTCTCGCGATTAGAGGGAGATCTTGCAGCAGTGCGGGAAAGAAGGCTTACCTTGGCGCAACGCGGCATTATGGAATTGCAGTCTTTGGGTTATACACCAGAGAATATTCGAGGACTCTTTACTCAACATGCCAAACAGACTGCTGATTTGGAGGCTGCTGGACTGTTCCAGTGAAGGGAGTATTGCCAATGGCTAAGAAACCAACCCATATTGGGGCACTTAAAACGCATGGATTGGATTCAGAGCAGAATCTGGTTGCTGCTCGATTAAGAGAAGCCATGGAGCAAAAGGGTTTCGATCGTGCTGTGTTGAAGAATTTGGCAGAGCAAAGTGCATTTCCGGGGTTTGTGGCAGAAATGCTTCTAAGAATTCAACCGAATGGACAACGCAATCGGCATTTCGAAAGCGAGGTAAGAAGAGCATTCATGCCTGGGAAAATAGAGCCTGATCGCTCAGCAACAGCGTATATTGGTGCTCCAGAGCAGAATGCGCAGATTGATGCCTGCATAAAGCATTCGCCATTCTATCGGACTCTGCGAGAAGAAGAACTCCGGAGTCTGACAGGAGAGGGAGCAACGACGCAGTTTACAGCGCCCCACACCCCACTCTCAAAACTTACCCCAAGAATCGATCGTACGCCGGTAGTTATTATCGGCGGCGGAGTGAGCGGATTGATGGTGTACCGTGCCTTAGTGGAACTGGGATGGGATGCTCGTGCAATAACAGTCGTTGATAAGGAGGGAAAATTTGGTGGCATATGGAATTATGATATGGTGGCAGAAGGTACGAGAAATAATCCAAAGGATTTGAGATTTCTAAAGTCAAAACTTGATACCGCTCCAGGGCCGGGGGAAGAAATTGCAGATTTCATCTTCGAACTGCAGCATGCCTATCCCATTCCATTGCCTAATCCGAGAAAGGGCTGTGTAACCCGAGTGGAGCCAGGAGATTTGGCAACAAAAGTGCACTACACTGCTAACGGCAAAGAACACACAATCACAGCACCCATCGTGATTAATGCTATCGGCCTTGGAAAACCAAAATCCATTTCCCGGGAAGGATGGATGACTGCCTCTGCTACCAACGGCCAAGCAGGATACCGGTGGCAGCAGATTTTAGGCGGAAAAGAAGCAAAGAAATACCATGGAAAGCACGTTGTTCTCATTGGTTTGGGGAATAGCACTGCAGAAATGCTGGTACAGTTCCATCAGCTCATGGAGAATGGCTATGATGTAGACTACAGAGTTTTAACCCATTACCCTCAGGAATCCGTGCAGTTTCCGGGGGATGTTGTCCTTGCGCGCGGGAGAGAATTCCAGGTGTTTCGAGACCTCACCATACCAAACCTTGTTGACTATTCTGGAGATTTGGAAGATACCCGAGAGGCATATTTTGAAGCCTTGAATGCAGGAAGAATTATTGCTGATGTCCGCCATTGGGACAAAAAAGGAAAATGGATGAGGATGCAGAGGCATAATGCCGAACCGCTAGAATTACGGTGTGATGTGCTGTACACGTTGATCGGCTATGGGCATAGCAGGGAGGAGTTAATGAGTATGGGCGTCATGGCCGATGAAGAAACGGGAGCAGCATGCTATGATTATGATGGAGAGTTCCAAGCTGAACTGGGTGCCAAAGGTAGAAAAAGAGTGCATGCAGGGTATTTTGGCCAAGGCCCAGTGCTAGAATCTCCAGAAAATCCAAATGCCGTGGTGATTCCCGGCGTTATGCATAGACTGCATGACCAGCTTTTGAGCATTGTGCTGCGGGCATGCGAATACGAAAGCAAAAGAGCATAATCACCCAGAATGATTTCAGGCTAACAGAACTTGCCAAGACAAAATTCTGCCAGGGGGTGAGAAAAGAGGCGCTGAAACTCATTGCGGCCAATAGATAGAGTTAAAGATATATTTAAATATACAGTGGCGACTCATCCAAGAATGGAAAAGAGGAATTTACAGAAAATTCTTGCTGAAAGTGAAAGTATCCGAAAGGCCGTAGAACAGGGAATTCCACTCGAAGAGGCTGTTGAATTGTATCTGGAGGTGAATAGATTAGTTGAAGAAGGGAAATGGATAGAACTCCATGTCAGAAAACCGAAACATGCTGAAAAACTAGAACAAGGTACTTCGGTTATACGATATTGGGGATCGAAAGAGTTATTAGGGGAAGAGGGATACATCTCCACTTCAAAGGCGAAAAGCCTATACGAGAAAGGTTTGATTGGAAAAACCCATGAGCTCGTGCGGGGCAGTGATTATCACCCAAAGGAAAGAGAACTCGACCCTTCTATGCCTCCACC
>JACOVN010000083.1 GCA_016177315.1 Candidatus Woesearchaeota archaeon | reverse complement strand
GTATAGTCCAAAATCAGTTGATAGAATCCTAGAGCAGCTCCAAGAATTGATAGAAGACCAAGAATCCGGCGACCTAGTTGGAAAGGTTCGCGAGCAACTTAAAAGTGAAGCTCCAAAACATGAGAGAGTACTCCAGGGAGCGAAAATAATAACCAATTCTATGTTGGGTATTTCAGCAGATGCTAGCAATTTATTTAATCCAGTAAGCATTGCTACCGTCGTTAACGGTGCGAGTGATATTTTAGCATATAACCTTCTCTTCTTGTTTTTTACTGCCAAAGAAAAGTCAGTACTGAGATATATAGCTGAGTATGCCGCCTATGTTTCTTATGCATTGGCTCTTACGTATACTACTCCAAGAGTGCTAGAATTTATTTCGTCTGTGACTGATAGATTCTAGATATGGTTCTATAGCGGAGGGCTACTTAAACACTTCCTGCATCCGCTCCATTGTCTCTCTGGTCCTGCCAATGCTGTAGCCGAGCTGCTGGTTTAATGCTTCTATGAACGCATACACATTCGGCATCTGAGGTATTTTCTGTTTATGTGGTGTACCATCGTCAACGACAAATTCTCCTGTCCTGTTAATTCTGAATAGGGATGGGTCTGCTCTGCCGGCAAAGAGGAAAGCATTCCGGTACATCAATTCGGCCAGGACTGTTTCCTGGTCGTACTGCCCATTTTCTGAGACGAAGTGTACGTGGCCATTCACCAGCACTTCTAAACCTTCTGCTCCTGTTGCCCTTACTTCGTCAGGACTTGGAAAAACGTATTGGAATTCATCTTCATGAATCATGGTCTCACCTTAATTGATTTTATACTTTTCCAAGTAAGATTTCATAAATCTCTGAGAGCAGCGGTTTGTTATCTCTGAAGCTATCCACTGCTCTACGGAATTGCTGTTCCTCCTCTACATTCATAGCATTCATATCGCATTGGTATTCTATTACGAGCTTATGGAAAATAGGGTAAGCCTTCGGCCGCTCTGCTTTGATTCTGCCCAAGAAGCGGTCTAAGGTCTCTTCTCTCATCATAGCTTCGTCTGCTCTTGGCTCATACGCAATGTCCCCTTCTTCCGGAACTATTCTCTCACGGAGCAGTCTGGCTGGTTTTCCTCTTCTCTCTTCTTTAGGGCTTGTTGCTTCTAGTGAGATCTTCCTCATATATCTCTTATCCTGGAACATAGTGCCGGTGTTGTACCAGAAGAGTAAACCATTCGTGCCTTTATGAATAGCAATGAGATAAAGTCTTAGCTCTTCATCAGAATAGCCAAAGGTATTCTTTAACTTCTCCCAAACTTCGTCATTCGTTTCTGCTGTTTCTCTTCCAGCAATAGATTCCATGTTCTCTACAAATTGCGTAACACCATCATACGTGCATTTCTCTATAAGCGACAGTACTTGACTTCTGTTGTAGCCTTCAAATATTAGTCTGCGAAGATACGTTTCTGCTAGTGGAGAGATATGTCGGTTATCGATATGAATCTCGTCCAGCAGATCTCTATTTTCCTCCAATCTTCTGATGTTTTCCCTCCAATTTTTGGGCTGCAATATGTCGGTTACTTTCCAAGGTCGTAATCCATGAGGCTGGTATTCTGCATAATGCTCAACAAGCCATGCTAATTTAGCTTCCCAGCCTCTTCCAAATACAATAGGAGCAAGATGCGCACCATCAAAGCCGAGGGGTTGCAATTCAGCAGCGAAGCGTGCTTCCAGGCCATCCAGCTTCTCTTCCCAGTTACCGCCCTGCATGATCTTAGCAATGGCACTGGGATTGAAACCAGTAGCTTGATGGAATGTCTCATAGCGATTTTCTAACCACCGCACTTTCTTTTCCCAGTTTGCTCCGTAGAAAATTTGAGCCGTATCAAAAGCGGTAAATCCTTCTGGCTTGAGCCGCTTTTCATAGTTCTCAGCTAACCATGCTAATTTATCTTTCCAATCTCTACCAGCCATGACGAGTGAAACGTCACTAGAATTAAATCCAGATGCATGGAAGGATGCATACTGCTCTTCCAACCATTCAGCCTTCTCTTCCCAATCTTTCCCTCGCATAATAAGTCCAAGGTGGGTTCCTTCAAAACCTATAGGAGCAAGAAGATCCTCTTGGTGTTCCACAATCCAATCGAGTTTTCCTTTCCAATCTTTGGTTGTGATAATCGTTGCAAGATGCGAACCAGTAAAGCCCATGGGTTGGAGAACATCTTCGTAATGTTCCTGTATCCACTGCACTTTCTCTTTCCACCCCTTACCTTTCACAATAAAGGCTACGTGATATCCTGTAATGCCCATTGGTTCTAAGATGCTTTGGTAGTGTTCTGCTACCCATTCCAGCCTTGGTTGCCATTCGCGCATCATCATAACTTGGGCAACGTGTGAGGCATTAAAACCCATCGGCTTGAAGACATCTTCATAGTGTTCTTGTATCCAGGCAACTTTTTCTTCCCACCTCTTTCCACTAAGGATGTACCCAATGTGCGAAGCATTGAAACCCATAGGTTTGAGTACATCTTCATAGTGCTCCTGTATCCAGTCGAGCTTTGCTTTCCAATTGAGTCCTTTCATAACAAGAGAAAGGTTTGAGGCATTAAATCCTAGAGGCTGCAGCAATGCTGCATAATGTTTTTGAACCCAATCGAGTTTCTCTTTCCAATCTTTATCTGTTATAATTTTCATAACATGAAATCCTTTGAGTCCCAGCGGCTGAAGCGTATCTTCATAATGCTCTGCTATCCACTCCAATCTTGGATGCCACTCTTCCGTTGCCATAATGTATGCAATATGGCCTGTTGTAAATTCCAGTGGTTTTAGTACATCTTCATAATGCTCCTGTATCCTGTCTATTTTCTCTTCCCAGTTTTGACCGCCAAAGAACAATGTTGCAATATCGTTAGGAGCAAACCCTAGCTGATGGAGCGTGTCCTTATACTGGTTCGCTATCCAATCCAGCTTCTCCTTCCAACCAAGGCCATGCATAATTCTCGCAATATGCGTTCCTTGGAAGCCCATTGGTCGGAGAACGTCTTCATAATGCCCCTGTATCCAATCGAGTTTCTCTCTCCAGTCCTTGGATACCGCTATTTGCGCAAAATGAGTACCCTCACATCCCATCGGTTGGAGAACAGATTTGTAATGCTTCTTTACCCATACCAGCTTTTCACGCCACTCTCCACATTCAAGAAGGTGAGCAATCGCTGACGGACTAAACCCTTGAGGCTGTAACACCTTCTCATAATGCTCTGCTACCCACTCCAACTTCTCTTCCCACTCGCTTCCACTTAGTAATCTAGAAATACTTGGAATAATAGACAACACAGTATCCGCAAGGTTCATTACCTTGGAAATATTTCCCTTGCTGCTCTTTATCTGTTTAATTTTCTCTTTCCAGCCTTTATTCTTTAAAATAGCTGTAAGGTGTTGTCCATCAATGCCCATTGGCTTAAGCTCTTCTTCGTAATGCTCGATAACCCACTCCCCTTTCTCCTTCCAATCCTTACCGGTTAACAGGTAAGTAACGTGAGAGGCATCCATTCCCAATGGCTGCAAATCAATTTCGTAATGTCCAAGTATCCAGTCCAGTTCCTCTTCCCAGTCTCGCTGTTTTATGATAGGTGTAATATGACTTGGCTCAAAACCCAGTGGTGCCAACGTACTTTCATAGCGTTCCTGTATCCACTCCAATCGTTCTCTCCACTGGTCTCCCTTAGTAATGCGTGCGATATGTGACTCTGTGAAGCCCATGGGTTTGAAGACACGCTCATAATGC
>JACOVN010000082.1 GCA_016177315.1 Candidatus Woesearchaeota archaeon | reverse complement strand
TCCACTTCGTCCAGGACATAGAAGGATGCTGGCTCATGCTCCTGGATAGAGAAAATAAAGGCTAGTGCAGTTAATGTTTTTTCTCCTCCAGATAAGCTGCGGATATCCATGAACTTTGTGCCCGTTAATCGGACTTTCACTAACAAGCCTCCTGCAAAGGGATTATCTGGATTTTCCAAGTCCAGGAATGCTTCTCCCTTGGTGGAAAGGGCTGAGAAAATCGTCTTGAAATTGGTATTCACCACATCAAAGGTTCGCATGAACAGTTCCTTCTTCTTGGTTTCAATTTCGTTCATCATCAGTAGAACATCTTCCTTCTCCAAGCCTAATTTATCCTTCTTCTTGAGCAATTCGCTGTATTCCTTCTCCACTCTTTCGTAGATTTCCAATGCCTTCATGTTGATGTTACCCATTCTGGTGATAACTCCTTCAAAGATGCCGATATCCTTCCTCAGTTGCCCTTCTGATTTATTCTGCACTAAGGGAACCTCCTTATATTCCTCAAATTGCTTCTCCAGGCCTGCAACAAAGGCTTTTGCTTGGGCCAATTCCAGGGTTAATGCATTCAATTGGTGATCCAGCTTTTTCTCCTGCTCGTTCAAGATTTCCATCTTCTCTTCCGTCTTCTTGATCTGCTCGTCCATCTTTGTTCTCTGGTTGAAGAGGTCCTTGAACTGCTCGTAGAATTTCTTCTCTGCTTTCTCCTGCTCTTTCAAAGAGGCTTCTCCTTGGACAATCTTCTGCTTCAACAGCTTGACTTCTTCTGCAAATGCCTGTTCTTCTTTCTCGGTTTGCTTTATAACTTTTAACAAGTTTTCCTGCTCTGGACCCAAAATAGTCTTCTTCTGTCCTTCCAAATTCCTCAATTCTGCTTCATGGTGGATAATGCTTTCTCTTAATTCCCGCTTCTTCTCCTCGAAGGCCTGCAGTTCTGCAACAATGGTAGGACTTCGCAAGGCAGTAATTCTCTCTCTTAATTCTTGCTTCTTGGTCTTGTTCTCTGCCAGTCCCTTGTTGACCTTCTCGATAGCATCCTGCATCTTGTCCAGCTCTTTCTCCACTTTCTTCAACCCTTCCTGGTATTCCTGCTTCTGCTTCTTGGAAACATCAATATCGCCAGCATCCAGATAGAGGGATTTTTCCATCTTGATAACCTCTCCCTCCAGATGGGCTTTTTCCTGGCGCAAGGTAGTGATGCTCTCTTCTGCCTTGACCCGGTCCTTCTCCAACCGCATAATGAGCTGCTCTGTATCCTTAATCTTCTTCTCCAATGCTACAATAGTATCTCCCAGTTCCTTCTCTGCAAATCCAACCCCCATGGTTGCCTTCTTCCTGAAGCCTCCGTGCATGGCTCCAGAGATCTCTGTCAAATCCCCATCCAAGGTTGCCATCCTTGCTCTGCCAATGCCAATGTTCCTTGCTGCGGTAATATCCTCTACCACCAAAGTATTGCCGAAGACATAGGAGAAGACATTCTGGAATTTGGGATCGTACTCAATCAAGTCCAAAGCAAAGCCATGTACACCTTTCTCCTTTGCCAAGGCCTCAATTTCCGGATGCTTATGCACCGGCTTGATCTTATTGAGTGGTAGGAAGGTTGCAACTCCCAGCTTATTTTGCTTGAGATAGTTGATGCACTGCTCTGCGGTTGTATCATCCTTGACCACCATGCTCTTGATTTTCTGTGCAGCTGCAACATCCAATGCTAATGCATACTTGGAAGAAACATTCCCTAACTCTGCTACCGTCCCAAAAATCCCTGGAATCTTGTTCTTCTGTTGCAGAATTCTCTTCACTGCCTCATCTCCGGCAGCCTGCTCCTGGATGGAGATGTTCCTTGCCTGGAGCCTGGAGAGATCCTCCTGCATGGTAAGCCTGCTCTGTCTTGCATTTCCAAGCTGGGCCGCTAATTCAGAATCCTTGTTCAGTAATTGGTTTAGCTCATTGGATGCTTCCTTGAATGCTTGTTTCTTCTGCTTCAAGTCCTGGACCTGTTCCTTATGCTCCTCTTCAACGGCCAATACCTTCTCTATTTTGTCGTCTACAGAGGCAATATGCAACTCCAACTTGTCCTTCTCCCTCAGAAGTTCCTGCTGCTTGGCCCGCAAAGTCTGGATTTCTTTCTGTTTTTCTTCACCGTCTTTGTCTAAAGCATCAACCTGCTTGTCAATATCCCCAATATCCTCCATCTTGTGCTTTTTCCGGAAATCCTGAATGCTCTTTTCCAATTGCTGAATCTGCTTATTGGCATCCTGGATGCTCTCCTGAATTCCAACCCTCTCTTTCTCGATTCGTTCCAGCTTTTCCTTGACATCCCCTACATTCTGCTCTAACTGCTTCCTCCTTTCCTGAACTTTCTTAATCTCCTCCTGGCAATGTTGGATTCTGTTCTGTGCAGTTGCCAATGAAACTCGCAGCTGCTCCACTTCTTTATGCATGGCAACCTGTTCCTTCTCTCCCTTTGTTTCTATCTCCTTGTTGATCCGTTCAATCTCTTTTCGGAGATCGTTAATTTCCTGCTTCCGCTGTTTTAAGTCCTCTTGCTTTTCCTTCAATGCCTGCTCTGCTTTCTGGGATTTTTCCTCCAATTCTTTCT
>JACOVN010000077.1 GCA_016177315.1 Candidatus Woesearchaeota archaeon | reverse complement strand
GTGGTGGGGGAGGGGGTGGTGGAGGCTCGCAGGCATCTCCAATTCCATCTCCATCTGCATCTTCCTGGCCTGGATTTGGAATGTTGGGACAGTTATCCACATCATCGCTAATCCCATCACCATCAGAATCATTACCGACATCGCAGGCATCCCCAACTCCATCATTATCAGCATCTTCCTGGTTGGGATTATAATGGTCAGGGCAATTATCCTCATCATCGGTAATCCCATCGCTGTCGCTGTCTGGCTTGCACTTTCCTCCACTGTCAGCATTGTAGATGCTCTGGATTTCTGCAGAGGTGAGCGCACGATGCAGCACTTCCCCTTCGTCAATGATGCCAATGAAATCGCTTGCCGTATCAGGAGCTCTTCCCATGAATAGAGTGCTCAGTCTGATGTTCACCGGAGGATTCCGTCTCTCAGAAGCAACTAATACGCCATCAATATACAGCTTTCCTGTTCCGTCTGTTTCCCTGACTGCAGCAATATGATGGAACTGATTATAAGTAATAGGCATTGGTGAGCAGATAGAAAACCCATAAACACCATCTGCATAGGTGCGGAAACAGGGTAGACCATCCTGTCCAGCTAAAAATATGTACACTTCACTGACAATGGGGAGTCCCACATCTGGATTCTGCTGCCGCATCACCGGCTGTCCTGCTCCAGTGTTATTCGCTTTTATCCAGAAATCCCAAGTAAAGGGGCCTGTTCCTACAATAGAAGCATTCCTGCCAAAATCAATGACGCTCCCTCCAAGAGGAAAGTTAAATCCTTGCCCAACTTTCGCTGGAGCGAATCCTGCACCATTCTTCAATATGCCATGGGCACTATCCACAATATCCCTTGCGTTCCCTGTTGCAGGCCACCAACTGATCATGCTGGCTGGAGGCTGCACACACTGCCCACCAGGTGGAACAACTTGCCCTCTAATAGAGTATACGTTCTGTGCATTCCCTTCAACAGCGATATAGAGTGTTTCATTGGCAATAGCAGGAGAGGTTTGAGCACCAATACGTTGTAAAGCATAGGTCCAATGTGTGGCTCCATCTGCTGTATCCAAAGCGAAAATAGTGCCAGTATCATAATCCTTAACATAGACAATGTTATTTCCAGTAATTGCTGGGGCAGACAAACCAGAATCAATGCCGGGCTTTTGCCATTTTAGGGTGCCAGTGATAGCATCCACGGCATAGAAAACATTGTCATGGCTTCCAAAATATACCACTCCATTACTAACCGATGGGTGGGTAGAGGTATAACTGCCAGTTGGGTATGTCCATTTTACAACTCCACTAAACGCATCCAGGGCATAGAAGTTATTATCTGCTGCACCGATGTAAACGGTATCATACGCTGCCGCTGGCGTACTCTGTATGCCGCTTCCTGGAACAGGTGTGGACCATAGTATCGTGCCATCCGTTGCATTCAATGCATAGACTTGACTACCATAGGTGCCAAAGTACACTCTTCCGGCATACACAGCTGGAGAAGAGCGAATGAGATTTGGGATAGACTTCCTCCAGATTTCTGTTCCTGTTGCTGCATCAATAGCAAACACTGTGGCTCCTTGAGGAGCTGCAATATAAACTACCCCTTCACTAACTGCAGGAGCATTTTGCCCTACACTCATGCCAACCGGGAAAGGATATTTCCAAACAAATGCTCCGGTCCGAGCGTCAACAGCGTAGAGATGGCCATCGTTACTGCCAAAATAAACTCTGCCATCGGCTACAGCAGGGGTAGACATCACGATTCCTCCTGTTTGGAATGTCCAGATTTCCGTACCAGTTGTTGCATTGAGCGCATAGGTTCTATTGTATCCGCTTCCAAAGTAGAGATAATCGTCAAGAATAACCGGGGAAGTCATGGGCCATTTCCCACTTATAGTCCACTGCGTTGCATTGCCGGTAGGGCCGAATTCTTCTGTTGATCCAACACGGCTGGGATTATATTTAAACATAGGCCAATCTCGAATCGTGTCCGGTGGTGGGGGTGGAGGAGGGGGTGGAATGGGAGGAACGCTGTAATACGCTGTCACATTGAAGAGCTGCGGTACGTATGCCACATTTTCAGTACCGAGAGCAAACTGGTACTGGAAGTACGGGTTGTTTGGTAAGGATAAAGGCAGGGGCGAAATATCGTCTGCAAAGTCCTCTGTATCCACAAAGCTTTCTCCATTGCAAGCGGCATCGTTGCAGCTTCTTACCTTAACGTCAAATTGTAAAGCCCCTCTCCGGAAATGGTCTCGTGCCTCCTGTAAACTCAAAGCCCTGTTGTAAATGACAACTTCATCAATCCTACCATCCATGAAGTGGTTTGGCCCACCAATCGTCACATCGCCATTGTTGTCCAATGGCAAATTCGGAGCAGGGATAGCGCTACCCTCCAGCCCATCCACATACAGCCTTACTGTCTGACCATCGTACGTTCCTACTAAATGATGCCATTCTCCTGTGGTTATTTTTCTTCCAGCAACATACTGCGCGTCTCCAGGTCCTCTTCTGTCCCATAGGCCAAAGAAAGCAAATCCTTGTCCGTCGGAAAAGAGCAGCCAGTTGACCTGCCCTGCAGTATCCCACTCGTGGTGCACAATCCGTCTCCAGTTCGCGTGCGTATCAATCCAGACCCAAGCTTCGACGGTAATGACATCGCTCGGAAGGCCATTGAAATTCTGAATAGCCAAAAAATCATTGTCAAAATCTGGAGCATTGTTGAATTTTCCAGGAACACCTGCTGTTGGGCAAGGCGTATTTGGTGGTGAGCAAGATGCGTGATTATTATCCCCAGAAGTGTCAGAAAAGGTTGTTGCCCCCGCTGGTTCATTCAAGTGCATCAGCAGAATATTCCCAGTCATGTTGGCACCTGGCTCTACCCCTTTATTGTCTGGCAACGGACTGCCGTAAGGCTCATCCGGAACCATTTTGTCGTGCCAGGTGGTATTTTTCCACTCCATCAGGCCTCCAGCATCCAAAACTCGAGATGTGAATGTCCCTGCCATAGCTCCAGGGACAAGCTGTTCATACCTTCCAGTACTATTGTACATGGTATTTTGCCGCGTACCTTGATCAAAATCTGCTTGGGTTTTGTCCTGCACAAAGCCGCCTTGTGCAACGCTATAGGGTACTATGAGAAGGAGCAGTATTCCGAGGAGAGCGAAGAGAGAAGATGCCCTTACCTCGGAATATTCAGGCATGTTTTTGTTGCTTAGGATATTTCTCTTCATGCCATTCCCTTTTTTTGCATACTGTTTTCTGTACATGGAAGTCTGTTATGCTGCACTACGACTCATCCTGATCTTCTAGAGCAGTGCAATCTGGATCCAGCATATCCACGGCAGCATCCCAATCATTATCGAGAGCGTCACTGCATTGTGTGGCTGCTGGTGCCGGAGGCACTACCTGCTCTCCTGCCCTGCCTGTGCCAGTATAATCTTGGTAGAGATTCTTGAAGAGAACAACCAAAATAAGGAATGCAATTGCAATAATAACGAGAAAGACTCCCCAATTTTTGCCCTTCCCCTGCCTTGCAGAGGAAAGAAGAGAGGGTGAGCCAGCGTGAGCATGCCCTAAGGAGGTGTTCAAGTTCCGGATTTGAGAACTCGATCTTAGGTTCTGCCCGTGCTGCATATGCTTTGTTGTCATACTATACCTCTTTTGCCGCCCACCCTCAAGGATGAACAGGATTGGAATATGGTAGATAAGGAACAGGACGAGTCTTGAAAAGGAAGAGAAAATTGCTGAAAGAGGAGAAGATAATGGGTCGTAGGGATATGCTCTGGACTCTCCAATAGCTCATATGACCCCTTTTGAACAACTGAACACCTCTAGAGGCTTTTTTTGGGGCATGGTATTTAAATATTTTTCGTCGGAAGAGGTTTAAAAAAGGAAGCTTTAAATATTCTCGATAAAAGCAAAGCATCATGCATCCCCAGAGGGAAATCAGGAGGCTCCAGAAAATAGATGAGCGGCTCTACCAAATCGGGAAGAAAATCTCCTTCACTATGAAAGGGATCTTCTGCTTGTTCAGGCATCCCAGGAATGGAAGGTGGAGATTCTTTTTTAAAAATAAGAGCCTCCGCTTGTTTTTGGG
>JACOVN010000099.1 GCA_016177315.1 Candidatus Woesearchaeota archaeon | reverse complement strand
CTCAAGGAGGGAGGCATTCCGGTACAAAGGGATAACAATAAGTATAACAAGCATCAAAAAGTTTTCAATATTGACGGAAAGACGGTCATCACAGGCAGCTTTAATCCGACTAAAAATGGTGATACCAGGAATGATGAGAATCTGTTGATTATCCATGATCAGAATATTGCAGAGAAGTTTGAGGAGGAGTTTGCACAATTAACGGAAGAGTAAAAATGGAAGAGTGAATTTCCCAAAAATTTAAATAGCAGTTCCCACTCTTTGGCAGAATTTTATGATGGAGGTGGAGGGTATGGTAATGGAAGAAGAAACGTGGTTTGAGGAAGAAGAGGATGACGATGATGACAATGGAGACGATGATGATGACGATTTCGGAGACGAAGATTACTGACAGTACACATAACTTTTAAATACTCTCTTTTTTCTTACTCTGTTCTATGGTAGATGTTGTTGTCGTGGGGAGCATTGGCTTAGACACTATTGAAACGCCCTTTGGAAAGGTGCAGGATGCATTAGGGGGAGCAGCGGTCTATGCAAGTTATGCTGCAAGCTTTTTCTGCAAGCCAGGGATTGTTTCCATTGCAGGAAAGGATTTCCCTAAAACACATATTGCACTCCTGGAGAAACAAGGCATTGATCTCTCTGGATTGAACATTTCGGGAAAAACCTTTCGCTGGCAGGGCCTTTATGAGTACGACATGAACGAAGCGAAAACCCTCAAAACAGAATTGAATGCGCTGCAGGAATTCAACCCAACATTGCCTTCTTCCTATAAAGATGCATCATACCTCTTCCTTGGGAATATTGATCCGATATTGCAATTGCAGGCGTTGCAGCAGATGAAGAAACCAAGGCTTACGGTTATGGACACCATGAACTTCTGGATCGAGCACAAAAGAGAGGATCTGATCAAAACCATAAAGCAAGTGAATGTTTTCCTCTGCAACGATGGAGAAGCCAGAGAACTTTTCCAAACCACCAACTTAGTGACTGCTGCAACGAAGGCCTTAGCATTAGGGCCAAAGTTTGTCATCATCAAAAAAGGAGAGCATGGAGCATTGCTCTTTACTGAGTCAACCCATTTCAACTGTGCGGGCTATCCTCTGGAGAACATCAAAGACCCAACAGGCTGCGGAGATACGTTTGGGGGAGGCTTCATTGGTTATCTGGCAAAGACGAATGATCTATCCGAGAAAAATATCCGGAAAGCCATGGTCTATGGTTCTGCACTTGCTTCCTTTACTGCAGAGGATTTCAGCTTGCAGGCCTTGCGGCGCATTTCCATGCAGGATATTGAAAAGAGGTTCCATGCCTTCCGGGAGATGAAAGAATTTTAATTCTCTGTACCAAAACTTTTTAAAAGATCGCTCCCTTCTGAAACAGTATGAACTGGAAATTTTGGCTTTTTGTTATTATCATCCTGGCCTTTATCCTGGCAGCGATGTTTGAGAAGCATGCTCCTGGAGACAGGGAGAACAACATAAGAAATGAAACCATTGGTGGAGAGGCGGTATTGCAGCCAGAGTGCATTACCGACAGAGACTGCTTCCCAGCCGCCTGCTGTCATGCAGACTCCTGCCTACCATCGACACAAAAGCCAGACTGTAGCGAGACGTACTGCACCTTAGAATGCCAGCCAGGAACCTTAGATTGCGGACAAGGCAGTTGCCAGTGCATCAATGGGAAGTGCCAGGCTGTGATAGAACACCCATTACCGTAACTTTCTACAAACCTAAGAAACCTTTATAAATAGCCTTCCTGTAATTCTTGGCATGAGTAAAGTCCATGCAAGATCAATACAAAAGAAAAAACCAGAGAGCTTTGTAAAGATTGTGCCAGACACTTCTGTCCTGATTGAAGGCCTGATTTCAAAAAAAATTCTGGATGGGGAACTGAAGCCAAAGCAGATCATCATTCATGAGGCTGTCTTAAGCGAATTGGAGCATCAAGCAAACCAGAATAGAGAAACTGGTTTCCTGGGCATTGAAGAAATCAAGCGGCTTCGGGAAATGACAGATAAGCATAAATTTGTCATAACGTATACTGGAAAGAAGCCAGAGCTGGGAGAAATCAAATTAGCAAGGTCTGGCGGCATTGACTCCCTCATCAGGAATCTTGCCTATGTGGAAAAGGCAGTCTTGATTACTGCAGACAAAGTGCAGAGCCTGGTAGCAGAGGCCAAGGGGATACCTGTTTTACTGATTGCATTTGAAATTGAACGAAAACCCTTGACCATGGAACAATTCTTCGATGAACAAACCATGTCTGTTCATTTGCGAGAGAACCTGAAGCCAGCAGCAAAAAAGGGTTTTCCAGGAGCATGGAGCATGGTGGAAGTTGGCAACGAATTGCTTTCCAGAGAAGCAGTGAGGGACATGGCCAAGGAGATTGTGGAAGAGACCGGCATGCGCGAGGACGGATTCATTGAAGTGGAAAGAAAAGGCTCTACCATTGTCCAGTTGGGTAATTTTAGGATTGTGATTACCAAGCCCCCTTTCTCGGATGGCTGGGAGATCACTGCAGTTAGACCGATTAAGAAGCTTTCCCTGCAGGAGTACCATTTGACCGAAAAGTTACGGAAAAGAATCATGGAGCAGGCAGAAGGGGTGTTAATTGCTGGCCCTCCAGGGCATGGGAAAACAACCTTTGCCCAAGCACTGGCAGAGTATTATGCAAGCCAGCATAAGATAGTAAAAACCGTAGAAGCGCCGAGGGATTTGCAGGTTGGCGAAAGCATTACTCAGTATGCGATTACCCATGGCACTCCTCAGGAGATTCATGATATTCTCCTCTTGACCAGGCCAGACTATACCATTTTTGACGAAATGCGGAATACAGAGGATTTCAGGCTGTATGCAGATTTACGGCTTGCTGGTGTAGGCATGGTGGGAGTGGTACATGCAACCAATCCTATTGACGCTATTCAGCGATTTATCGGCAGAATCGAATTAGGAGTTATTCCGCAAGTCATTGATACTGTTATCTTCATCCACAATGGAAAGCCTGAGAAAGTATTCAGTGTGAAAATTGAAGTCAAGGTTCCTTCTGGCATGACCGAGGCAGATTTGGCAAGGCCCGTTGTTACGGTAACCGACTTTGAAACTGGAAAGTTGGAGTTTGAGATTTACAGCTATGGCGAGGAAACCATTGTCATTCCAGTCAAGAAAGGCACAAGCAGCTTACAGCATTTAGCTGCTGAAACCATTCAGCAGGAATTCCAAAAATATTCTCCACAAGCACAAGTGGAGATGGTGTCAGACAACAAATGTCTGGTGTATCTGCCAGAGCATGTCATTGCAAAGGTCATTGGCAAGGGAGGAGAAAATATCATGTATTTGGAAAAAAAGCTGGGTGTTTCTATCGATGTGGAAGCATTGCAATCTGGAACAGCACGAAGAGGGGAGTTAGTAGAATATCAAGTACACATTGGAAATAAAAATAT
>JACOVN010000098.1 GCA_016177315.1 Candidatus Woesearchaeota archaeon | reverse complement strand
AGTCAGAAGAAAAGAGCCATGTTCCAAAAGCCAGAAACCTTTGTCTGCCATCGAGGGTGCGGATACTGCTGCACGAATATAGTTGTTCTTACGAAACAGGACATTGCCAGAATCAAGAAAATGGGCCTTCAGGAAAAAGATTTTATTGAAACAGACGGCCTCGGCAGGAAAAGATTGAAAAGAGACAAGTATGAAGATGCATTCTGCCATTTCTTTGCATGGAAAAAAGGGAGCAAGGATATTGGAGGAAAGGAGGCTGTTTGCACGATTTACAAAAACAGGCCTGAAGTCTGCAGGAAGTATCCATTCTTTGAAGATGCTGTTGGAGAATGCTGTCCTCCGAAGCTGTTGCTCAACGGAAAGCTGTACCAGTACGTAGCGAGAGAGGAGTTTGGAAGGCAGCAGAAGCCATAGCACTGGACAACTCAGGTCGAAATCTTTATATATTAGTTATACATTAGTATAATTGATTATATGGATGGTGATATAATGGTTACCTGTACTATTCGGAAATGGGGAAACTCCATGGGGGTTATTATTCCCAAAGAGGTCTCTCTCCAATTAGGCTTAAAACCAGAAGATAAAGTCATGGTGAGAATCGAGAAGAAAGAAAACCCATTGAAAGAAGCATTTGGTGCCCTTTCCTTTTCCAAGCCAACGATGCAATTACTGCGAGAAATACGGAAGGAACTTGAGGGAGATAGAATATGAAATGTTTAGACGCTTCTGTTGTGATAGAAATTTTCAAAGGGAATCCGTACTTTATACGGTATACAGAGGAAGATTTTATCATGACCGACTTGACGCTGGCAGAGGCTTGTGCAATTATTTTAAAACAGTATAACGAAAAGACGAGCGATTATTGGTTTAGAAAATTTTATTCTTATGCTAAAACGATTTCCGCAGATTTACTGTATGAAGCAGTAAAATTTCGCTGGAAAGCGAAGCATAAAAAACTCTCCTTTTTCGATGCTACTGCATATATATTTGCAAGAAAATATCAATGCACACTGGTGACGATGGATAACGATTTTCGGCATTTGCCGGGTGTAGAATTCATCCGTTCAAAAAATCCAAAACCTTTATAAACAATCCTAAATTCAGCAGGATCGCTGAGGCACCCAACAGGGGAGTTTTGATAAGAACTTGGCCTCGGGAGGAAAACAATGGCAGACTTTAAAGTTGTATTGAATGACCCAAAGACAGGAAAGAGTTATCAAAGAGAGATTAAAGATCCTATTTCTCGAAAATTTATTGGATTGAAAATTGGAGATATGGTAAAGGGAGAGATTATTGATTTGACTGGCTATGAATTTCAAATTACTGGAGGCTCTGACTATGCTGGCTTTCCCATGCGGAAGGATGTGGAAGGCAGCGCAAGAAAGAAAATTCTTGCAGTGCAAGGAGTCGGGCTGAAAAAGAAAGCCAAGGGCATCAAGCAGAGAAAGCTGGTGGCAGGGAACACCATTCATGCCAAGATTGCGCAGATTAATCTGAAAATAATGGAAGAAGGCAAACAACCCTTAGGTGGAGAGAAGGCTGAGGAAAAGAAGGGAGAGAAGCCTAAGGAAGAGAAGAAGGAAACGAAAACTTAATAAATTCCTTTTACTAGTACACACGATAAAAAGAGGTAAACCATGGGAGCCATTGGAGCAATGTTCACGGGCTTGACGCACGATCTCAGAACCTTAAATACCTACAAGATCAACAACTACTTAAAACAGGTAGGGAGCATTATCAAGTTCTCTCCTTCTGATGTGAAAATGGCTTACTATGCTTTCTTCATCGGCCTGTTCATGGTTCTCATTCAGATTTTTCTGTGGGTTTGGACGTAATTCTGCTCCATAGGTAAATTTATAAAGGATTATCTTTCCCTGCCTTTTTGATGCAGGAAGCAAAACAGGTAACCAAAAAACCAAGGAAAGCTGCAAAAGAAAAGAAGCCAGAGCAGAAAGAGAAGGTAGAAGTTGTTTCTGTTCAGGAACCTATTCAGCCTGCGGTGAACATTGGCTTCGTGGGGCATGTGGATCACGGCAAGACAACATTAACAGAAAGGCTTTCTGGAAAATGGACAGACACCCATTCCGAAGAATTGAAGCGAGGCATTACGATCCGATTAGGATATGCAGACACAACCTTTCGAAAATGCACAGTGTGTGGAAAGTATACAACGAAACGAGAGTGCAGCTGCGGAGAAGCAACAGTTCCCACGAGAAAAGTCAGCTTTGTGGATGCTCCAGGCCACGAAAGTCTCATGGCAACAATGCTGGCTGGCTCCATGATCATGGATGGTGCATTGCTATTAATTGCTGCCAATGAGGAATGTCCGCAACCTCAGACAAGAGAGCACGTCATGGCATTGCAAATCATTGGCTTGAAGCATTTGATTGTTGTGCAGAATAAAGTGGATGTGGTGAAGGAAGAGCAGGCACTGAAGAATTATATGCAAATCAAGGCGTTCCTGAAAGGGACAGCGTATGAAAATGCCCCCATTATTCCCATTTCTGCCAAGTACAACGTCAATGTCGATTTGCTGATTCAGGCAATGGAAGAGCATATTCCAACTCCAGCACGAGATTCCACCAAAGATCCATTAATGTTAGTGGCAAGGTCCTTTGATATCAATAAGCCTGGAACAAAACCCAAGGATATAGTAGGGGGAGTGTTAGGAGGAGCATTGCTACAGGGAAAATTCCGGCGGGGAGACGAAATCGAGATCAGGCCGGGAAGGAAAGTGGGGAAGCAGAACAGGATTGTGTATATACCCATTGTAACAAAGATTGTGGATATTAAAACTGGCGGTTTTTCTGTGGAAGAGATCGTGCCAGGAGGCTCCATCGGTCTCTTGACAACCCTAGACCCAAGCATCGTGAAGGCAGATGCATTGACCGGTACGGTGGTCGGCCATGTAGGGAAACTCCCATCCACACTGGAAACACTGAAACTGGAAGCGCACCTCCTTGAGAGAGTGGTGGGAGTGAAGGAGGAATTAAAAGTGGAACCGATTAAATTGCATGAACCCTTGATGTTGAATGTGAATTCTGCTGCAACCATCGGCACGGTAACAGAGCTGAAGAAGAATATGGTGACTTGCATTCTTAAGATTCCTGTCTGTGCAAGTATTGGTTCTCGGGTAACGATTTCCAGAAGAATTGCGAACAGATTCAGGCTGATTGGGTATGGAGTGATAAAAGAGTAAGTGTCATTTCCTCCCCACAATTCCATAATGCCTTCTTCGCAAATTGGAAAATCCGGCATGCTGTAATCTGCGCATGCAGCCTGCAACCAAATCTTTTCCTGCCTTGCCTCCGGGATCTCCCACATAATGGTAGAATTTTGCCTCTGGCTTTGCCACTCGGTAGAGTTCCTCATAGAATTCCGCTCCATACAACTCGCCTGCTAAGGAAAATCTTGGAGGATCGTGGATGATGCTGTGGAAAAAGTTATCAGAGAATTTTTTTATTTCGTCATTT
>JACOVN010000079.1 GCA_016177315.1 Candidatus Woesearchaeota archaeon | reverse complement strand
TTTAGAGAGAGCAGAATTAAAGAGATAAACATTTCCGTTGTTTTCTCGCCCATCAAATTATTAAAAAGTTCCCGATCATTATGTCGTATAACGCCCGTTATATTCATTCCGTCATCCCACCGCCCCCACCTGTGGCACATACTGATACTCTCCAACTCTCTTCCATCCGTTCCAGTTGCAGGAAACCTCTGCAACAGTGTTTTCATCAATATTGCATTCCCTTGACTCTCCACAGGGTACATCTCCACAAACCGTGCCAGTACAAATAGGCCTTGTCTCATCAAAGGTAATCGTTGGCATTTCCTGAGAATAACAGGTACAGTCTCCTGCCTTCAGGTAATTCGGGAACTGTATATGGGCTGATTTAACACAGGATTTCTGATTCAGCTGGGATTCAATGTAAGAAGTGTAATCTGGCTGTCTTGTTGTATATCCTTTGCTCGTGCAGTACTTTTCACAGTTGGTTTTGCATGCCCAGCACTGGAAGCCTTCCTTCTCTGCCGCAACAACACAGTCTCCAGTAGTACATTGCTTCTGGCAGGCTGCTTGGTCACTCACTGTTCCTTGCGGGCATTGGTACTGCAAGCATTGGTAACAGATTTTCTCTCCAATCTGCTCATATTCCTGACACTTTCCTGGACACTGTTTTTCACAATTTTTCAAGTCTTCTGTTGTTCCGGAAGGACAGGAAGGCACATAGCAGTAATAGCACCTTTCTCCAGTATCTGTTTGATGGCGGTAATCGCACTCTCCTCCTTCCTCAGGACAGTAGGATTGGCAGACATCCAAGGTTTCATATGGCTCTGGGCAAATGCCTGTTACTGTTTCTATCGGCAAACATTTGCACTGATTTGGCGTTTCTGGGGCAGCACATTTCATGCCTGGTGGGCAGGTATCTGGCGCAGGCGGATACTTGATATTGCTGTACCCTCCTCCAATATCACATTCTTCATTTCCTCCTCCAGGCCCCCATGCTGTGGAAACATACCCGTCTCCACATCTTGGTGTTATGACTCTATCCCAGGATTTGCATTTGCAATCTTGCTCACAGTACTGTCCTTCCGGGCATCCTTGGGGAGGTTTTCCTAATGCAGGAACTCCTGGATCGCATTGTTCTCCAGCATCTAACTGCCCATTCGGCTTACAGGCAGTAATAGTTTCGTTGATGGAATCATTTCCAGGAGCTTTCTTTGGCTTGCATTGGCATTCCTTGCAGACCGTATCTGCAGGGCAAGCAGGAGCACCAGGCTCTCCGCATTCCTCTTTAATTCCATCCCAGTTCTTCGGATTATCATCCAGAATGCCATCTCCACAGTGTGTTTTCACACAGGCATCACATTCATCATTGGCTATAAAGTTTCCATCATCGCATTGCTCTCCTGCATCCACAACTCCATCATAATTGCAGCCAGAACAGCTGCACGCATTCAAATTGCAAGTATCCCCTAGCCCTAAGAATAAACATTGTAAGTCTCCTAATGCCTGATTGCCAGGAGCATCACAACCCTCTCCTCTCCAGCCGAATGGCGTCCAGCCTCCTTCAATGAGATTATTCCCACAAACAGGCCGGTCTTCGTATACGCAAATGCATTTATCTGGAATGCAGACTGCTGTATTCACTCCAGTGTTGTTCGAGCATTGCCGGTTGCCGTATTGTTGGGGCGTTAATTTTGTCCCTGGCACAAAGCCTTGCTCATCCACTTCTTTGCCAGGATCACAAGCTTCAGGAAGATTCTCGCTATTGGCGAAATAGTCATTGACAATACTGTCCCCACAGGTTGTTGGCCTGCATTTATCGCAAGCATCGTTTTCAATAAAATTGCCATCATCGCAAGCTTCTCCTGGATCACCCTTCCCATCGTTATTGCATCCTGCTGGCAGGGCTTTATCTTCTGATTCAACAGGCTCCCTGGCTCTCGGAGGGGCTATGCTAGGGATGGTACAGCCGGCAATAACAAAGAGAAGCACTATGGCAGTAATAAGCAAAACAACCCGTTCCTCTTTCATAGCGACCCCCAAACCTAGCCAGGGAAAAACCCAATCCTTTATAAAGATTTTCCTATTTTCTCTTTTCATGAAGCTCCTTTCCCTTATCTCCGGAGGCATCGATTCTCCTGTCGCTGCCTACCTGATGATGCAGAAAGACTGTGAGATTGTTTTCGTGCATTTCTACAACTTTACCCATGCAAGACAGGCAGTAAAGAGCAAAGTAGAGCAGTTAGTGAAAATCCTAACAAAATACCAGAAAGGACAGGCATGCAAACTCTCTATGGTCCCGTTTGCTGAAATCCAGCAGCAGATTATTGGTATCATTCCAGCAAAATATCGGATGATTATTTACAGGAGGCTGATGTTCACGATTGCAGAGAAAATCCTGGAACAGGAAAAGGCGTTTGGCTTTGTTACTGGAGATAATGTAGGCCAGGTGGCAAGTCAGACCCTAACGAATTTGACTGTTATCTACAAAGCAGCAAAGAAGCCCATGGTAACCCCCTTGCTGGGCTTTGACAAACAGGAAATTGTTGATTTGGCTAAGAAGATTGGAACGTATGAAACCTCTATTCTGCCGTACAGCGATTGCTGCTCTTTTTTGATTGCGAAGCATCCGGAGACAAGAGCAAAATTGGAAATGATTGAAAAGCTGGAATCCTTGCTGGATATCCCTAAGCTTGTTCAGCTGGGTATGGGAAAGGCGGAAATCAAAATCTCAAACTGACCTAATTTAAATATGATAATTGTATATGAAGAAATGGCGCAGAAACGTTTATAAACGCCTCTATAATCTAGAAACGCTATTGGCGGGATAGCCAAGCGGCTAAGGCGATCGGCTGCAAACCAGCCCGGGATGTTGAGCCGTTCCGGCGATGAAATGGAGATCCCGATTATTCGAGGGTTCGAGTCCCTCTCCCGCCTTACATCACAAAAGTATCCAAACAAAGAAAAGAGCAGAGAAATTCCATGATCCAAGAATTCCAGATTTCTACCAGGGCAGAAGAATCTATCGTGAATATTACAGAGCAAGTGGAACGTATTGTAGCAGAAGGCAAAGTCAAGGAAGGAATATGTGTTGTTTATGTGCCTCATGCTACTGCTGCCATTGTTATTAACGAAGGAGCCGACTCCAATGTCGGCAACGATTTGCTTACAGCGCTCAACAAGATGGTAGAAAAACATGGAGGGTGGCTACATGATACAATAGATAATAATGCTCATGCGCACATCAAGGCGTCCTTACTCGGGCCGTCAGAAACCGTTATCATTAAAAATGGGAAACTCCAGTTAGGAACTTGGCAGTCCATTTTCCTCTGCGACTTTGACGGGCCCAGGGAAAGAAAGGTTATCGTGAAAGTTTTGGAAGGCTGAATGAATATGGCAAGCTGCGATCTGTGTGGAAAGGAAGCAAAGTTTAAGGGAATCGTTGAAGGAGTGGAGATGGATGTCTGCAAGGAATGTACCAAATTTGGCAAGGTCCTGCGTACACCAAGAGTTTTTGCACAGAAGCAAAAACAGGAGAAAAAACCTGAAAGGCCGCAAAAGGAGATCATAGAGCTCATTGTAGAGGATTTTGGTGAGAGGGTAAAAAGGGCTAGGGAGCACAAAAGTTTGACTCAGGAGGAATTGGCAAAGCAATTGGCAGAGAAGGAATCCCTTCTCCATAAAATAGAATCCGGCAGGGTAGAGCCAAGCATTCACCTAGCAAGGAGGCTGGAGAAAGCATTGCACATCAAACTGGTAGAGCAGCACGAGGAAATTCATGAGGAGAAGAAAGCTGGTTCTGGAGCATTAACAATCGGGGATATTCTCAAGCAGAAGCATGGTTAGGCCAATTCAAGGGCTTCTTCTACTGTCTGGCTGTTCATAAATCCTACAGAAACTTTATCATTGATGATCAAGGTTGGAGGAGTTTGAATCCGGTATAGGTCTCTGATGGTTTGTAGGACGGGATTTTGCATATTAATATCGAAAGAGTAGATATTAATTTCCGGGTATTTCTCATGCATGTAGTTGAGCACATGGCCCTGCAGTTCGCATGCGTCGCAGTCCCCTAAGTTGGAGTAGAAGTATAGAATTAAGTCATACTCTTTGTTGCACACCGCCTTCGTTCTCCTTAAGAGGAGCCAATGCTGAATTTCCAGCATCGAATAAAATTCCTTCAACCCCAGTACCTGCTGGTTGTCCTTTCCCAACTCACTCTCCATAAAATCCAGCCGAGAGCCAATTTCGTACAATTGTTCAGTCAATACTCCAGGATCCGTAACATTGCATGGATTTTCTAAAATGAGGCGATACTGCAACTCTGCTCCCAGGACATCTGTTCGGATCTCACGCTCTAACGTGTCTATATTGCTCAATTTTGCTTGACTAATTTTATTCCCGATAAAGATTCCAAGAAGAAAAATGAGGGTTGTTATGGCTAATGCTGCCAAGTACTTATTTTTATCCAATCTCTGCCTGTCTTGGGTCATTCCCCTTTCCTCCCCCAGGCAATGCTCTTTCCAGAAAGCTTATAGCCTGAGGAGAGTAGCCACCAGAACGCATAGAGGGGGAGGTAGAGGACGAGGTAGAGGAAGTAGGAAAAGGTCCAACGAGACTGTTCCTTGGAATACTTTCTGGCAAGGTAGATGATCATGGTAGCAATGGTGAGAGAAATGATGGAAAGAACCATCAAGGGATCAACATTCAGAAAGAATGGTTTGAATTCGAGTTTGAGCAGAGGCCATATATCGAAGTTAATGGCCAGAAGATCCAGAAATTCCGTATAGAATCTGGTCAGAGTTTTGTACACTAGATAGAAAAGAAGGGCAATGACCAAAGCAGTAGAGACAAAAACCCCCGGGAGAAAGAAGACACCCAGGTTGCCATATTTCCGAGAGAAGAGGTGCTTATATTCCTGTATGTTGTCTAAAAAACCAATATACCATCTCAGTCTTTGACGTAAAAGACTGCTGAAAGTATTAGGACCAATCGTCCAAACATTCGCATCCATGCTGTTCTCGATATGGAACTTATGGCTCTGGATGCGCAAGGCAATCTCTATGTCCTCAGTCAAATTGTGGGTATCATAGCCACCATACAAGTCAAAGAAGGATTTCCGGAAAATGGTGAACGGTCCTGGCGTCACATGGATGCTACCGAGGTAGGAAAATACCTTACGCAAATACACACCTAAAAGATATTCTATAGCCTGTATTCTCTGTAACAGCCCTGTTGGACTGAAAATTTTCATGGATGGGGTGACAGCCATAACTTGGGAATCTTCAAAATATCCAAGCATTTTCTTTAGGCACCCTCTTTCGACAATGGAATCTGCATCCAGACAGGCAACGAACTCTCCAGAAATTCTTGCCAATCCAAAGTTCAAGCTATCGCCCTTTCCGCTGTTTGCCTTCGTAAAAACCTTGACACCAAAAGGGACAAATTGCTTCGCACTGCTATAGGTGCTATCTTTGCTCCCATCGTCCACAACAATAATTTCTAATTTTCCTTTTGGATAGTCCAGCTTGAGAAGGGATTGGATGGTCTTGGTAATGGTCTTCTCCTCGTTATACGCAGGGACAATAACGGAAACGCTTGGAAAATACTGCAGTTTTGGGTTTCGCAATTTCTTCTTGTCCTCGAAGAACGTGATGAAGAAAAAAATGGCAGTGAAGAGGCTAAAGTAGGAACAGACATAAAGCAGTAATTCTCCTGGTGTAATCGCCATCGTAAAGCCTCTATGCTTCTTTCCCCTCAAATCTGGGGAGATTTTTAAAGGTTGCTGTTTTGGCTTAAAAAGGCAGAAGGCGGGGAACACGAGCCTATTTCTTCAACCTCTTTCAAAATGCCGCCAGAAGAGAATAGCCAACAAGAAGACCAGAACGATGAGCCCGATGAGGAAATACTTCCTCTGTTCTTCAGATTTCGTTTCCTCTCTCTCTTTGGATGGTAGCTCTTTCTCCTCTCTCCCTTGTTCCTTTGGTATTTCTGTTTCTCTTTTTTCTTCGCCCTGCTTTGCGTAAGGAGAGACATCAATCGTTAATTTCTTTGTCATGGAACTGTCGTAAATGTTGATTTCCTTGGCGTTGGGAAAATAGGGAATGCTGAGCAGAACATCTGTTTCGTTGAGCTCGAGTATCCCTCCTCCAGTAGCCTCCCCTGTTCCGTTATCGAAGAAATCATAGAGAACAACAAGGGGGACATCAAAGAATGTTACATTCAACACCTCATTGCCAGCAGCTTTTACCTCTGCGATGAAACCTCCGGGAAGATTCTCTTTCCTCTCTTCGCTAGTTACTGGCAAGACGCGAAGAGCCTGAAGGGAGATCTCTCCACGGTTATAGTGGAGGGCAATCTCATAGTAATGATCCATGGCAGCGTACACGGACATCGAGAGCAGCATAACGCTGAAGAGGAAGAGCAGGTATTTTCTCATGGTGTTCCCCCGAGGATGGCTTGGCATGTCTTCACCCCTATAAATTTATGCCCACATAATAATTTTACCTTTTCCTTATAGCGGGAATCGTACTCTGCATTGGTAACAGTAGTTTTATGCTCACGAGCAGCTTCATAGAGAACACTTGCATCTCCATTGTTATCGAGTTTCGTGATAATTTCTTTTGTAGTTTTCTCTGGATCGTACCCCTTAAATTTTCCTGTATCTACCGTTAGAATAGATAAGGGCATCCAATTGGCCTTATCCGGTGACCAGTGGGTTATGGTTTGTGTTGTTGTTCGTACATCGTTTACATCGATATTAGTCAAAAGCTGTGTTCGAAAGTAGAGGGGAATTTCATTTAGTGTCTGGAACCTCAAAACTCGAGCTTCTCTTGGATCCTGGTTAGTAAATGGCGTAAAAAAGGAAGGCATATCGGCGTATTCGACAAAGGTTGCGACATCTTCAAAAAAATTGTTGCAGCCATAGGCTCGTACACAACCATTTCTGGGCCCGGAAGTCCCATCCTTCCATGCGACTGAAAGCTGCCCTAAACCAAATACATTTCCTCCCACTGTTTTCGGACCCAGGTCTTTACCATAAACATTACCAGCAATATCTATCCATCGGTATTCGAAAGAGCGTTCTATTTGCGCATCGTATGCCTCCATTGTTTCTACATTCCTTTGAAACTGCTGAGCGATATCCTGCAGTGCTACTCTTGCATCAGGTGGAAGGTTGGAAGCATGCAGAAGCTCGTCAATTTTGTCCAAAGGTTTTTTCTCTAGCTGGTATTTCTTGGTGAGCGCTTCTAATTGCGAATCCAATAGAACATTGTTGCCGTAGAGATAATTTTGTTGAGCTTGTTGCCGTCTCTTCTGCTGCTGGAGAAGAAAGGTCAAATCATGTGCAGCTTCGTGATAAACTGTTGATTCCCCTAAAGTGCTTAATTTTAGCCTCATGATTCTATCGCTTGATGTCCAAGCTCCGCTATTTTCTGGGGATGCCTTCTCATATTCTTCGTCTGTGTATACTATAATTTCTTCTACGCTTGCCACCACAGCCGGGGGCAGATCGTGGAGAGCATCAGAAAGGCGCTTAACGACAGTTGGGTTTATAGCCCCAGTAAGCTGGATGCGGGGAAAGTCTTGCCGAAAAGCCTTGATAGTAAATGCATCATAGTTGAAGTCCAGCCGTTCGCTGTACCTGCCAGGAGCGATATCTGGAGAAGAACCACCCCTCTCATGGGGAATAACATTTCTAGTAAAGGTCCCTTCTGTATCGGGTAGAGTTCCCATTGCTATAAGCTCGTTATAGTTTGTGATAAGAAAATTCGGTTTTCCATCAGTCGACCCGAATAAATCAACTCCCTCTTTATCCTCAAGAAGGAGAGCCATGGGAGAACTGGTAGGATAAGCAGCTGGTGGAAGAGGGTACCACTCCATTCTGTCGAAATGTCCGGAGTATTCAAACTCTACTAATCCTGATCGTACATGATAGTCGCTTCTGTCTCCTGTTTTTCGTATGCGCACCAGCGGAATGAGGCCTTCTTGGTCGCGGTTTTGTACTGTTAATTGCACTTCTTGCTCAAGCCTAAAATCTACAGGAGAATCTTGTTTCTCTATCTTAAATAAAGGGTTATTTTCCCCAAAAGATAAATAGATATGTGCGTCTATGGCTTTGGCAGTCATCATTTTTTCTGTAGTACTAAGAGAAACATAGCTAATTTTCGATTCAGGATGGGGTTTTCCATCAAAAAATACTCTCGTAACCCCCGATCCCCCACTACTTTCAATGCTCACACCATTTATCACTGCAATACCGGCTGAGCTTTTCACGTAGACCTTTTCTTTGTCAAAGAAGAGGCTCCCACTAACAGTGGTCCCATCTTCTAAAGTCACTTTTCTCCCCATTCGCATAATGTTCTGTTTCCATGGACTGCTGGTATCTCTCCGAGTAGCTTCAATCATAGGCTCTCCTGTATGAAGAAGGAAGGTATCGGTCTTAGGAATCTTGAGGTTTGTTACTCCTTCGGGGATTCTGACTTCAATGCCTTCGTCTGTAGCTATAAATGCTGTTCCAGAAGGATATTTGCCTGGAGAGACAAAACTGTTCTGGTAAGAGATACCTTTATCTGAGTATTGCAATGGCTTCACTCCCGGATATACTTGAAGGCTTGATACTTCAACCTTGCAGTTATTGCAACCTAAATGCCCGAGATATGCTTTGCTCGCAGCAGCGTCTCGAGTCAATCTATCCTGCAATGCTGCGTTCTTCCAGTCGACACTTACCCAGTTCCACTTGCTTGGATCAGAATTTTGGTAGAAATCATCATAATTGTTCTGGTAGGTTTCGATATCTTGGTAATCCCATTCTTTCTCTTCAGCAAGAGCAAGGGTACTGTAGAGCGCTATTACCATCAAAATACCAAACACCCAATACCCCTTGCTCTTTCTCATGGTGTCATCTCTGCTAGCTTGTATTTATTTGCAAAGACAAAACGATAGGGTTGGTCGTCTATTTTCGATTGTGCATCCGTAAGAGTGAATAGGACAACATCATCATCCAACCGCTGCATAGCAATATGAACATCGTACTGTATCCCAAGCTTGAGAAGACAGCTGAGGCAAACAGAGGCTGGATTCTTCATTTGCTCATCCATGAAAGCTCTCATCATCGCATAGAGTGCATGCAATCGAATATTCCTCATTTCATTTCTAAAGAGAGAGATTTTTGTTTCGCTGGCTTCCTGTTGAATGCGCAGTGGCATGCGAACTTCAAAGAGCACGCTCTCGTCGAGAATGGTGGCAGTAGTGGCAACCTCGTCTGGGATGATATACATCCCTGGAAAATCGGCAAAATTCTTGAGGCAGAAAAAAAGCTCCTCATCCAGGTAGCGAGAAATCTCTTGTTCGATGCGCTCCTTGGAAGGCATCAGATCCTTATCGAGGTAGAAGTAATAGGCTGCCTGGAGAGGGCTACCGGTAACTGCTTCTGTAGGCAATTCGAAATAACCACTATGCTCCCCTATCCACTGGAGAGCTTCTTCTCCTATAGAAGCGATGCAGGACTCTACGTATTGCTGAATGGCTCCTCTATCGAAGGAGAGAGAAGGTGGTGCTTTTATGGCCATCTCCCTCTCCAGTTGAGCATAGAAAAGCCCAACAACAACCAAGAGAAAAATGCCCAGGATAACAAAGAAGGTGACTTGACCTCTTTTCTTCATAGAGGGTTTTAAAAGAATTTACTATATAAATCTACTCCACCACGCACTGAACTTTATAGATCTTGATTGCTTCATAGTACTCCGGTTTGAGGCAGTAGGGATCGTAGTATGGCAGGGAAAGTGCATGGAACTTCTCCTGAGCAGTTGGAGAAAAGAGAAGGTAGGTGACATTGTAGGCATTGAGCAATTGGATAGCCCTGCGTTTATCCGTGGTGGTGTAGATTTCCAGCATAGCGGCATATCGTTGTTCCGCGTCTGGGATGAACAGGAAGTTGTTGTCCAGCACATTCTTCCTGTTCGCGAGCCCTGTGATAAGATGACCTTCTGTGTCTGTTGCCATAATGGTGGCATCTTCCTCTGTATGCTGCCTGATCCATTCCATGGCTTCGAGTGTGCCGGGGGAGAAGGATGTATACAAGGTTTGCCTTCCAAAGAGGAGAGCAGGATAAACATTCGCCAGAAGGAAGAGGGGAATCAAAATGAGATACAGGCCAGGCTTGACGTACCAAAATGTTGTCTTCTCAATGTATTGGGTGGTGACCTTCGTAAACTGGGCAAAGAGGATACTCATCACAACACCAAGGTAGGCTAAACCAACTGCTATCTGGATGAATTTGAGCCAGAGGAGGAGAACCATGGAAAGGGTAAGAGCGAGGAGGAGTGTGAATTCCCGGCTCATGCGCTCTCCGAAAACGGTCGTGTAGATCGCGTAGATTCCATAGAAAAAGGGGAGAGATCCTATCTGGTAAATGACTTCAAGGATGGTTATATCCTGGAAATATTTTGCTAACAATTGGGAAGGAATGTTCTGCCAGATGGTGGCAATGCCGTGTAAGAGAAAAGCTTTCTGGTAGAGGAGAAATTGGAGGAGAAGAATGCAGAAAACCGAGAGGAGAAGAATGCCTTGCTCCCGTTTTTCCATGCGCTCATGTTCCATCTTCCGCAGCAGCCAGT
>JACOVN010000078.1 GCA_016177315.1 Candidatus Woesearchaeota archaeon | reverse complement strand
GCGCACAAGCAACACTTACTATTCCATCAGGAGATTGGCAGTATGGAGAGAATGCCATTATCGCGTATTCCTGTAAGCAAATTGGCGGTAGCTTGGATTGCGGGAAGCAGAATCAGAATGATAACCAAAGAAGATGGAGGAGGCATCTTTTTACTGTTTCGCAGGGAGGGCAGCAACCGAAAGGGAATGAAGCAGCCATGCGGATCAAGGAAGAGGCTGATTGGATCATCAGTTGCTGCAAACGAGCAACAGGGGCATTGCGGCTTGCTTCCAATGGAAATATTAACCCCTACTTTTCCAATTTTGCTGCTGAAGGCTTGCTAGTAGGTGGTTCTGATTACTCTGTTGATGTTAAGGGATGGATGCAGTGGTACCTTGCTCACCTCAACAGGCCCGATCATTTAGGAGTTTATGGAACTGTCTATGATTACTCTGTAACTCCTGCCGGCGTTGAGCAATCTACTGGTAATTACGATTCCTCAGATTCCTATGCAGCGACATTCCTTTCCTTAGTCAGGAAGTATTATGATGCAACGGGAGATTTGCAGTTTATTCAAGATAACCTAGCTGATTTGAAAGTGGTTGCAGGAGCGATTGATGCAACCCTGCAGCCGGATGGCTTGACTTGGGCGAAGAAGGACTATCAAATAAAGTATCTGATGGATAATGTGGAAGTATGGCAGGGATATAGTGATTTTGCCTATCTCTTGACGCTGGTGGATGATCCTGCTGCTGCACAGTACAGTGCAAAAGCCAACCAAGTGAGGAATGGTATTGAGGCAAACCTGTGGGATACGGTAAATCAGCAGTACTATCCACATTTCGGAGGCGCAATGAACTGGAATACGTTCTATCCTAATGCAACAGCCAATATGTGGCCTCTCATCTTTAATCTGCCAGAGGCTGAAGCAAGAACAAATGCATTATGGCAGAAATTCATTACCAATCATCCAACCTGGAAAACGAACCAAGCAGATGCTTTCCCCTGGACCGCCCATGCTCTAGCAGCTATAGAAGCAGGAGATACGACAACAGCAAGAGAGTTTGATGAAAATACCAGAGCAAAATTCCTTCCAGCGAGGCAGTGGACATGGAATACGAATGAGGCTGGATGGTATATACGGTATACGAAGAGGCTGTATTAAAACAGTAGATGCAGAAAAGTATGATTTGTACTTACTTTTAGAAAAAGCATCGAAAGCACCGTTATCAGACTTTACCAAGAAGATTTTGAAGAAGGTCGTTGCGTAACTTCTTATATTCCTATGGTTTTTGCGGGCGCTCGCTATCGCTCGCGCACACGCACCCCACGGGACCGACCATTGAGAGAAGCCACATGGTCGTAGCAATTGACGATGAAACTGCCCCGGTCCACGCGGAAGAAGACCGCTCTATTTTGATAGTATTCTCTGTTATGTTGAAGAGGTGTGATGATTTTGATGCGCGCTCTCTTTTCTCCACTTAATCGTTCCAGCGCAGTTATAATAGTTTCCCCATCATCTTTGGTCTGGAACAGTGCTTGCAGGTATCGCAATCCTTCTTCGGTTTTTACAACTTCCTCAATAGGTATATAAGTATAGACCGGCACAACAACCCCCTGCATAAACATAGGCTGTATAACTCTACTGTCAAAGTAGTGCGTTACAGTTGCCTCGAGACTAGGAAATTGATACTGAATCTCCGTGCTTGTAACAACCCATTCGTCTCTGAAATCCTTTTGCAAACTCTCCAGTAATTTCTCACCTCCGTCCTTGCCTACCTTGTAGAAATCCTGAGCAGCCGCCATGATTCTGTCTTTTCTATTATACCATAGAGACCAGTCTCTCTGCGTTGTCGTGGCTCCATCATAGGCTACAACTTCATCCAGTGCACCTTTTGCTACAGATAGTAGCTTACGTTTTGCTGGCATTGTTCATCAAAAATAGAGGGTTGCATAAAAAGTTCTGCCAATCTAACTATTACCAAAACTCAGTAATACGTCTGCGCCACAGTCATCTCTGGCTCTCCCTTCTCCTTCCTTCCCTGCTGGTAATACCAGACAGAAGCTCCAAACAATCCTGCAATAACAAGAACAATCAAGATAATGAATAAGACTTTTACTGCAGTTCCCATGCCAGTTGCTCTTTCTTGAGGTTCCACAACATTCAAAGTCAATGGAATCTGCTCCAAAACCTGATCGCCAGCTCTTACTTCCATATTGAAGAGGTGAGGGCCAACACTTGTTCCCTCTCGTGCTGCAACAAAGATATAGACAACCTTGGTCTCTCCACCATCCACCATCACTAAGTTGCTTGGGCTAATTCTTACTGTAGCAAATTCCTCTGCGCCGGTAATGCCAATCGTATAGCTCTTCGTTTGCCTTCCTTCATTTTGAATAGTAATGGGGAATATTGCTCCGCCTTCTCCTCTGGCTGCGTCCTGCGTTTCCGGGCCAATGGTAATCACTGTTCTTTCCTTGACTGGCTCCTCAACAGGAGGCTGCTCCATGCCTGGAGGAGGCATCATCGTATCCAAACCAACAACCCGAATAGCATATTCCTCAGTAACCCTTTCAAAGCCTTCATCAAATTCTACTGTTACAAAAACTGGATACGTTCCTGTTCTTGCATCCTGCGGGATTCTCAAGTATAATTCTTCCGTGGAAATGGAATCTTCTGTTTCTAATTCATCGATATAATCGGTTGCAGAAACTCCCAGGCCCGGAATGGCGATACGAACGCCAATACTATCTTCATCCTCCTGTCCTAAATTCCTTACTCTCACCACTGCAAGCACTGCTCTGCCCGCGACAACCTCGTTTTCTGGAGAGAAGGTAACGTCTCGGATAATAACGCTATTCCTCATCGGCTCGACACTCAGGAAGTAGTTAAAGCATCGCACTGCAGATGCCCTGTCAAAGATGCAAACTCTCAAAGAATACATATCCTCTTCAATAATGTCCGGCAATTCCAAGTTTAAGGTCTTTGCATACCGTGTTTCCGGCTCTACCCTAAAAACATCAGTAGTATCAACAATTTGGAAATTATCGTCTCCCCTGATAGAAGCTTCAATCTCCACATCCTGGTTGGCTTCTCGCGCCTGAACAACAACCCTAATCTCCAATTCATCCTCTCTTTCTACATTCAACCGTATGGTATCTCCTGTTTCCACCAAAACATCATTCACTTCGACAGAAACAACATCCACACCCAACGCTCTTCCAACATTCACGAAATCAGGATCATTAAAAGGCCCTGTTCTTGTCAAAGAGGTATTCCCCCTATTTTCCTGCGTTAATTGGGCAAAGGCGCCCAGAGAAAGCACTACAAGCATCAAAAGCAAACCAAACGCCTTCATAACTGCTTTCATCGTTTCCTCCCCGTTATGCTCTGCTCTCAAGCCACCCCTTATTTGTACTCCTAGAAACCCTTCTTATATTTAAATGTTTCTATTTT
>JACOVN010000096.1 GCA_016177315.1 Candidatus Woesearchaeota archaeon | reverse complement strand
CATCAGCAAGATTAATGATGTATGTAATTATATCAAGGACATTGCTCAAAAAACCGGAGTTCAAATGCGTGGACCCATACCCTTGCCTACCAAGAGGTTAAAAGTTCAGACAAGGAGATCTCCTTCTGGCGATGGAAAAGCTACCTGGGAACGATATGAAATGAGAGTGCATAAGAGAATGATTGATTTAGGGATTGATGAGAGAGCCTTGAGATTGGTGATGAGGGTGCCTATTCCGGAAGGGTTGAATATAGAAATTGAAATGATTGAAAGCTAAATTTGTCAAAAAGCACTCTCAACCCTTACGGCCAGAAAACCTCAGTTTTCGCTGCCAGAAGGATAAACAGGGAGACTGAGATGATGGAAAGGTGAGGTATTAGAAAATGAGTGATCCGATCAGTTATTCTCCGATTGGACATACATCACTCTGGGAAAACTTGGACGCACTCGAAAGACACTACCATGCGTATCTTATCGGCCATGGGGCAAGATATCTCGGATTGGGTGCTGTTGTAAGTGAAGAATGGGCAAGGAAGGCTCCGTTGGCAGAGCTAAGTTTAGAAGATGCACCGAGGATAGAAAGGATATTTTCTGAGCGAATAACACGTTTGGACAGCGTTGCTTTGATACTCTGGTATGAACGGTGGTATATCCGTAAGGAACCGCAGCCAACCGTAATTGCGGTAGTTCGGAACCCGAGAGAAGTTGAATATGGTGGTAGTAGCAGTTCTGTCCTAACAAAACAATTCTCGCTCAGACATAGTGGGGGAAAGCTGTACACAATGCCTGACAATAATCTTACAAGAAGGCCGCTGGAAGTAGGAAATTTAAAAGCAGACCGTTTAGGAATAGACGCAAGACTGGTGTATACTGTGCCGAAGCGACTATTCGGTAAGCTGAGAAGAGCTGGCAAGAAGGTAAGAGCAGCATAATAAAGTTTATAAACAAACCTATTCCCTTTTCTCCTCAAGCCACGGTGGCACAACCTGGTTCGCTTGTTAGCTTTGGCTAAGAGTGCAGGAGACTGCGCAAGCCTGGAACTTGTCCTGGAACTCCAGGGTGAGAGGAGAGCTTGTTCCCGAAAGGGTTTCCCGGTTCAAAACCAGCGTCAACACTACCCTGGGAAGCGAAACGAGGGTGGGCATTCCTTCGGAAGCCCACCGCATTGCGAAGACGCTTCGCGTCTTCTCCCAATTATGTGAGGTGCTGGGTGAAAGTCCGGGCCGTGGCGTATTTTAAAAAGAGAAAAGAGGCAAGGAAATGGGGAAGCAGGAGGAAGGAGCAAAGGCATTGCAGGCATTCTTCAAGAGCCACAATATTGCTTCTGCCTACCGGGAGAAGAAAATCAACCTCAAGCATGAGGTCAAGGAATATGTCCTGCCAGATTTTTACTTGGCAGGATACGATATCTTTGTGGAGTTCATGAGCGGGTGGGATGACCCCAAGCAACGTCCACGATTATTGGAAAAATTAGAGATTGCGGAACGAAACAGCCTTCCTATCTTGTTCCTTTATCCCAACGAATTGAAAGATCTTCCCTTCCACTTTGAGAAAAAGTTTCAGGACATGATGCGGAGGAAGAACATTTCCGAGAAGGAGAGAAAGGCAGAGCGATTCTACAACCTCTTGGCAGTCGTCTGCTTTTTCCTGGGCATTCCCTTAATGCTCTATCGGATTACCAGGGTGTTGGGTATCCTGTTCTCTGCGTATGGATTTTTGCTGTTCATGATGCGGAACTATAAGGAGATAGGAAGCTCCTTTGTCCAAACCTTCCAGTTCATGGGAAAGCTCATGGGAAGATTGTTCCGCGTAACAGGGAAAGGGGTGGGTGTTGTCGGAAAAGGCGTTGGAAAAGGTTCTGCAGCCGCAGGAAAGGGATTGTTCCATTTCCTGGGAAAGTTTTTGGTTTATTGCTTCCGAGGCATTATTCTGTTCTTCAAGTTTGTGTGGGCATGCACGAAAGTAGTTTTGGAGTACCTCCAGGAAGGGTTCTTGACAGTGAAGGAGTTGATGGAAAGCAGAATGCAGGGAAGAGGAAGAAGGATTCGGTTGAGAAAAAGATAAAAAGAGTATGCGTTTTCTCGTTCTTTTATACGGCAGTCATCTAGCGGTATGATACCACCCTCCCAAGGTGGTTGCCCGGGTTCGAAACAGCTTTTTTGCTTACGCAAAAAACCTGGGAAAATGCGGTGAACTTCCCTTCGGTCGTTCACCTAGGATTTTGCTATGCAAAATCAGAAAAGCTGATGAAAATCCCGGCCGGTCCATTCAATTTCAATAACCCGAAAACAATAAAAATCAAAAAAACAATACATCAAAAAATTTAAAAAATCAAAAATTTCCTTTATTAAAAATGGAATCATGCATATTCTGCAAAATCATCAAGGGAGAAATACCGGCAGCTAAAGTCTATGATGGCAGCAAGTTTATTGCTTTCCTGGACATAAGCCCAGCCAATAAAGGCCATACCTTAATAATCCCAAAAAGGCATTATGTTTCTTTGGAAGAGATGCCTGATGGGGATGGCAAGGAATTTGGAGAATTGCAGGTAAAATTGGGAAAGGCAGTTATGAAAGCAACTAATGCCGAGGGATTTAATTTGCTGCTTAACAATGGAAAGGCAGCAGGACAGGAAGTGATGCATGCTCATATACACATACAGCCCAGGTTTTCTTCGGATGACTTCCATTACAAATGGACGCACAAGAAATATGATGATGGTGAAATGCAGCGGATGCAGGAGAAAATAAAGCAGTTTCTTTAATAGCAATCTTTTTAAAAGCCCTACTTATTCTTTTT
>JACOVN010000086.1 GCA_016177315.1 Candidatus Woesearchaeota archaeon | reverse complement strand
GGAGAGGTATACGGAAGCTCCATTTCTTGCAGACAAGAACCTCCCTCACTCGACCCATTCGCTAGCCGCGCTTTGGAACCTGAGCATCGTTGGCCTGAATACAGGAAAGAAGAGCCGGATTTTCCTCCGGGAGAAGGATGGCTATCAAGACAGGTTAGAGAGCAAGAAATACCATCCATAGACTTGAAATCGGGGCTATTCCTGGAAAGCGTGACAAAAGAATCTTTCACTCTTGAAGATAGAGCAAGAATTCCAGAAACAATTCCAAGACAAGAGATCTTCGATATACGTCCATTTCCCCTAAGAAGGAAAATACCGTTCATGGAAGCCTCCATCGAAAGTTTCTCCCTCAATTCAGAAGACCAAGACCCAAATGCCATTTTGCGAAGATACGCAGCCGCATTAGGGCGAATGCCAGAGGATTTCCAACCATTTCCCTTCCACCCAGAATCATTCCATCCATTCCGATATAGCGGCTCTCAATTGGAAAGAGCAAAACGTGCTGCACTAGCAATTCTTGTGGATGAAGCTTACCTTGCTTCCGAAGCAAGGGCTGTTGCGACAGAAGTTGATAGAAGAGCACAAGCCTATGGATATTTGGAGGAGGCAGTTCGAAGAACTGCAGAAGCAAGATTTACTGCGCGCGTTGTTCCTGCTTTAGCAAATGCACTCTCTTCAGCGGCCTATACATTAGGCCATACTTTCCTCCAAGACAAAGAACCAGAACTTAGTGCAGCAGATAATATAAGGGCTGTAAAAGCACAAGTAGATAGGGTGGATTTATGCCCTGCACAGTTGCACGAAACCTTGCAGAGTACCGAGGTAAGGAACGCATATGTAGAACGCGTTGTTCCAAAAGCAGAAAAATTATTGGTACGATAATGCTCTTTTTTACTCCAGCGCCCCCAACCCAGGCAGTTTCTTCCCTTGAATGAAATCTAAGGTAGCTCCTCCTCCAGTCGAATCATGGCTTTTGGAGAACTTCTCTAAGGCATACGAGCTCTCTCCTCCTCCCACCACAGTAAAGCATCCCTGCTTTGTGAGTTTATCCATGACTTCACCTAAAGCATTGGTTCCTTCTGCAAAATGGGGGAATTCAAATACTCCGATAGGGCCACACCAAACAATCGTTTTGGCATCCTGCAGTTGCCTGGCATATACCTCTCTGGTTTTTTCTCCAATGTCCATGATCATCCAGTTATCCGGAATATTGTTCACAGGAACATTCTTGTGCTTTGCACTTGCGTCAAATTTCTCTGCAGCAACCACATCCACAGGTAAGAGTAATCTGTTGCCATATTCTTTCAATAATCGTCTTGCAGTTTCTAAGCTCTCGGCATCGTACTTCGAGGACTGAATATTCACACCCTTTGCTTTCAGGAAGGTGCTTCCAAGAACTCCACCAATCAAAATCTTGTCAACAAAGTGCATGAGGTTTTCCACTGCTTCCATCTTGTCCTCTTTTGCTCCTCCAATAATGGCATAATAGGGTGTTCTTGGCTTCAGTAATTTCTGCAATGCAGCAAGTTCCTCTTGTACTAATAGGCCAATGCAGCCAGGCAGATGCCGGGGAACGCCGACAATAGAAGCATGGGCTCTGTGCATCGCTGCAAAAGCATCATCCACATAGACATCTGCTAAAGAGGCTAATTGCTCTGCAAATCCTGCATCGTTCTTTTTTTCTCCAGGATGAAACCGGAGATTTTCCAGCATGACTACTTTTGCATCTGGCAAGTATTCTTCAGCAATGTCCTGATAAAAGTCATTCCCAACAAAAGCAACTTCTTGTCCTAACAGCTTTGCGCAGTGTTCCGCAACTGGCTTTAAGGACAGCTTGGAATCATATCCTTCCTTTGGTCTGCCTAAGTGGGACAGCAAAATCAGTTGTGTTGCTCCCAAATGCAGCAATTCCTGAAATGTTGGAATCGTTTTTCTAATTCTGACATCGTTCATCACTTTCCCGTCTTTTACTGGAACATTAAAATCTACTCTCACCATGATCTTCTTGCCTGAGAAATCCATGTCTCGCAGGGTTTTGATGGCCATGCTACCCCCTCATCATTAATTTTGCCACATCCATCATTCTGCAGCTGTACGCCCATTCATTGTCATACCAAGCCAAAACCTTGACTAAATTTCCATGGAGAACATTCGTGGAAAGAGAATCAAAGATAGCAGAGTGAGGATTGCTGATGATATCGGTAGAGACTAACGGCTCTTCGCTGTATTCCAAAATTCCCTTCAGTGCTCCTGCAGCAGCATCCTTGAAAGCTTTGTTCACTTCTGCAATGGACGTTTTCTTTCCAACGGTACAGACAAAATCTGTGGCAGAGCCATTGGCAACAGGAACTCTCAAGGCCATGCCATCCAATTTTCCTGCTAAATCTGGAATGACAAGGCCAATAGCTTTTGCCGCTCCTGTTGTAGTTGGAATAATGCTCATAGCAGCATGCCTTGCTCTTCGTAAGTCTTTATGCGGCGCATCCACAAGCTTTTGATCTGCTGTATAGGCATGAATGGTGGTCATGAAGCCGTGCTGGATCTGGAAGTTGTCGTGCAAAACTTTTACCACAGGAGCTAGACAATTGGTTGTACAGGAGGCATTGGAAAGAATCGTGTCAGAAGGCGTTATGGTTTTCTCATTGACACCAAGAACAATAGTCTTGACGGGCTCTCCTTCTTTTGCTGGAGCAGAAAGCAAAACCTTTTTTGCTCCTGCTTGGATATGCCGTTGCAAATCTGATTTTCTGGCAAAAACACCAGTGGATTCAATCACAACATCAACAGCTAAATCCTTCCAAGGCAGT
>JACOVN010000085.1 GCA_016177315.1 Candidatus Woesearchaeota archaeon | reverse complement strand
TACAAGCACCTTTACATCAGTGGAGATTTGGGAATACGGAATATTAAAATTAAATTTTGGTTCTTTCCCTGCATAAGACACAGAGTTTTCTCCAAGCGTAAGGGTTCCAGAGAAAAACTTCCCATAGAGCCCTCGCATTCCTGCCCGCATTTCGGTAACTGGGTATTGCTTGGATTGTTGACTGCTTGAGACAGTTCCTCCCACTCTTGCCTCTAATGCTTCTGTTTTAGGTACTGTTGCCGATTGCTCCGCTGCTGCTATTCCTGATGTACTAGCGAACAGCAACGCAGTAAGTCCTGCAATGGCGAATGGTTTCATCATGGCCCCACCCCTCCCAACGATAGACGTCTCAAGTTATTATAGCGTTGCACATAGGATGGTGGCAGCATATCAGCCTGTACCTCTACACCTCTTTCTCTCAGCTGCTCGAGTTGTTCCATCATTTTGGAAGGAAGTGGAAGTGGGTGCGACCAGTAGCCTGGAGTACTATTTCCTCGGAAATCTACCTTCTGCAGTTTTTCTAGAGCCATAGCTGTCTCGGGTAATGGCTTAGCAATATGATTACCCCGGACAATCAGCTCTTCCAAATTTACCAATGCTCCTATCCAATCTGGAATGGAGCGTAATTCATTATCGGAAATATCAAGTATCTTCAAATTCTCTAACCCACGAATATCATCTGGAAGTGTAACGAGATAGTTGTAGGAAAGGTCAAGCTCTTGCAGACCTTCTAACGTAAAAATAACTTCTGGTGCTGTGTCGAAGCCGATTCCTGTAAGATTGAGATAGGTTAAATTTTGCAGATTGTGGAAGCTTTCAGGGAAATTAATATTGCGTCTAGCCGGACGAGTCCAAGAAATTTGCGGCGTATTATCGAGATTCAGTCTCTGCAAATAGCTAAGTTCCCCGATACTCTCTGGCAAAGATACAAGGTTATGCTGGGTAATGATAAGGGTCCTGAGTTCTCTTAATACAGAGAGGCTTTCCGGTAACGTTGAACCATGGTAATACAACAGCCGGATTTCTCTTACATGACCGTCTACAACTCCGATTCTATTATACCCATAAGCAGTATCTACATCCGCATTAATTTCCCACCATTCCTCCGATGTTGTCGGCTTAGTGCCTCGCTCGGCAAGGAAGAGGTCCTGTAGAACACCATACTCTGGTGAAGGGATTTTCTCTGTACGTAGTGGTTCCCCTTGGTAACGAGGTACATGAGACTGTACACCAATATCAACTTGCTCTTCAGGCTTAGGACCACAGCCATATAATATTCCAACGAGCCCTAATCCAAGTCCAACATTCCGCAAAACTTTTCGAAAAGTATTACTCATCCTCCCACCCCAGGTAAGGTATAGCTTTCTTTCTTATAAGCCTTCCGTATTTCTGCCAGCCATTGCATTGCTTTGGTATGATGTTTTTGTATGATAGTAATTTTGCTTTTCCTTTTCTCACAACTTCTCCTCCTGCATAAGCTACTTCGTGCAGACCTCTTCTCTATATTTCTCACGCACACGTGCCAGCCATGCAATGGCTTGGATAGGATATTTTCCAATCGCCGTGGTATCCGTCAAAATCAACCCATCAACATTTTGTTGTAATGCATGTTCAACATCCTGCTTGTCTGCCTCAGAAGGAATTTCTTCCTCCATCATGGATTCTAACATACGACCAGCAACATACACTGGTTTTCCTCTTTCCTTACTTTTCCTGATGATTTCTTCCTGATATTTTGGCAATTGCTCTAACCCAACTACCATCCCTAAATCTCCTCTTGGTACCATGATTATATCAGCAGCAGTAATAACAGAATCCATTTTACGCAAACCCATTTCATGCTCCATTTTTGCGAAAACCGATGGCCGGGTCTCAAGCCTTGTGAATGCCACTCTGTAGGTAGCTATATGTACATCATCGAGAACAAAGGGAATCCCCACCAATGGAATTTTCTGCTCTACAATAAACTGCATATAAGGTTTATCCGATTGCAATGCATCTTCAATAGAAAAGACAAAACCGGGGAGGTATAACCCAGCCCTGGGTTTTATTACATTCCCTCCGCCAGCAAGCACCTCGCATTCCAGAGCAGCCTCATCCGCTTTTCTTACCCCTAATCGCAATTTTCCATCGCCAAGATAGAGTTCTTTTCCTGGCGCATATGCTTGGAAAATGCCCCATAAAAATTCATCCGCCGCTATGGGGAATTCCTTATCCCCAACTTTCCCCCTCGTCAGATATACAATCTCTCCATCCTGCACTACTGTCGGTGGAAAGTTATCTTTTAGCCTGATTTTCCCGCCAGGCAAATCCCCCAAAATAGGCATTTCTGCCCATCGCTCCCGGATAATCCCTACAACTCTTGCATGTTCCTCTAGTGTTCCATGGGCAAAATTTAATCTGAATCCGTCTGCACCAGCCTGTACCGCTTTCTCTAATGCACCTTCCTCAGAGAGGGAGGGGCCGATAGTGGGGATGATGCTGGTGTAAATAGGTTCTTGTACCATGTTTATCCTTCCTCAAAATCATCTGGACTAAAGTCGGCCTCTGGCCATAAATAGTGCTCTACTCTCCCTCTTCATTTCGTATTGCCAAAATTTTCCTTTCTAACTCTCCTACCACTACCCCAAGTTCTTCCCGTTGCCTTGCGTGCTCTGGCATGCCAGTGATCAATGTTCCATTTTCATCTACAAAATGGATTCCTTCAAATCCGTCCATGTAACCTGTACTTTGTTGATGAGCTGGGAAGTCTGACCGTGCTTTATGCCCATATGGCCTGTGAGCAACAACCAAATAGTCTACCGAGCCTTGCTGTGTTTGCATGTGTAGCCACACGGTGCCTTCTCCAAATCGCTCATAGAAATGAAATTGTGGGTGTTCTATACCTCGCAGAAAGTCAGCAATCCACTTGCCATGTGGCCAGTTCTTTGGTGCATCGCAATCTCCAGTTGGCTTTGCAAGCTCAATATCAACATAAAAGCAGTTTCCTGGAGTAATACCCCATTCCTGTGCTATTTCATTCATGGTTCTCACCAATCCTTTTCTCTTTCTTCCAAATTGCCATATACTTCGTTCATCGGCTCAACATACTGCTTCTGCCGAATGCTTTCCTGCAACGCTCCAGCCATTCTCTGCTGCTTTGGTGTCATTGCATGTTCTGGCAATAATTCCCCCGTTGTTGGATTTGCAAACACTATCTTATCATACTTTTGTTCTGTTCCATAAAAATCTCCATGGGCAACATTGCCAAGCTCTGGCACACCAAGAATGCCAATGGATTCACTTTCTGATGAGACAACAAAGAGCCCTTTTTCTATACCTGCTGTACATCCCTCTGGTACACATTGCCGGATAAGATCTGAGAGTTCTGTTCCTTTTGGGGACAAAAAGGTTGGACCGGTAACACCATTGGAAGAAAATCTGGCTACCCCTATTTTTCCATAGTGCCCCTGTAACGGCCTCCGTATTCCAGAGAGGTTTAGTTCTCCCATTTCACCACCCTCAGGAGCGAAAGGCTTTTATAGTATATAGATT
>JACOVN010000084.1 GCA_016177315.1 Candidatus Woesearchaeota archaeon | reverse complement strand
TTTCCTCGCCATCCCTATCATCAATTCCTCCAACTCTTCTTGCGGTATATGCTGGTTTTCAAACACATATCTTTGGGGAGTCATCCAAACGTAATCCTCATACTGCTTGGTAAATAACTGATAGCCAGAGTAGCTAATCGATAAATTCTCATTTTTAATTTTCTTCAATGCTAGGGCATTCCTCTTCCACATATGGTAGAATCTGGAATTGATTTCCAACGTAAGCCTGGAAAGTTCCACGTGATCTAATGCAGTACAGCTCCGAGCGAGGTTCACCATTTGCTCATAGTGCTCTTCCATTTCCTGCTTTGTTTCTATGGGGCAACCGGCAATGAAGGAGAGGGTTGCTTTGATGTTGTGCTGATTTACCAAGGAAATGGCTTTGGGAATGCTTTTCAAGTATGCTGGAATATCTTTGGCTTTACTGTACCATTGCAATGTTTTAGGATGCAAGCTCTCAATGCCGAAGAAAATATATCTATTTCCAGCTTCTTTCATTACCTTCATCATTTCCTCATCCAAGTTATCTACTCTGCTATAGCAGAACCAGGGGAAATCAAAATTGTTTTCTTTCATGGCTTTGCAGAACTGCAAGACTCTTTCCTTATTCCAAGTAAAGTCCGCATCATAAAAATTCACTTGAATATTTCCAAATACTTTCTCCCAGAGCTTTAGCTGTTTCATAACATAAGGAATAGAAAATCCCCTCCACCCTGGCCAGTTGGTTGGCTCTGAGCAAAAACCACAAAAGGAGGGACAACCATAGGAGGTCAAAAAATAGAAATGCTTCATATTTTTGTTTTCGAAAGAGGAAAAATCTAATAAAGGCAATTCATCGAGATTCTTGATTCGTGGATAAGGAAAGTTATGGATAATATTGCCATTATTCCGGAAACTAATACCCTGAATTTGCTCAAATTTTTTTCTTGCTTCTATTGCCTTGACCACATCCAGCATTGCGAATTGTCCTTCTCCCTTTACCACTGCAGTAAGTTCTGGAATTAACTCCAAGGTTTCCTGCGGAAGGTTGGATGCATTGGCGCCTGCTAAGATGATGGGAATATCCGGATACTTTTGCCTGAAGGCCTTGCAGAATTCTGCAGTGAACGGCATCGCATACGTCCAAGAGGAGATGTAGAGAATATCTGGATTTGTCTTTTCTACAACAGCAAGGAGCTTTTGCAAAGTTTTTCTTTCAAATGCAGGAGTTCCAATGTCCTCATTCAATTCAATGTGTTCATTGGAATTGATGGAGGTAACCTCATAGCTTGCATTCTGGAGAATCTGGGCAACATAGGCTAAAGAAAGAGGAGGGGCAATGCCTTTCGGCTCTATCCGCATCACATATCCGGGAGAGAAAAACAAGGTTATTCTGGGTTTCACGGGGTACCTCTTTCCACAACAAATAAAGGGTTTTTGTTATTTATAAGGTTTATTCTTGTATTCCACCAAAGGAAAACCTTTATAAACCTCCCCTTTTCCCTGTGGTATAGGATCCCAGAGACTAATGGTTCCTTCCATGTATTTGGACCATTAGGAGGGTGGAGTTGAGTGGAATGGATAAAGCGAAGGTTCAAGAAGCATTAGCAAAGCTCAGGAAGGATTCTCCGAAGAGGAATTTCCAGCAGAGCATTGATCTTATTGTCAATCTCCGAGGTTTAGACTTAAAGAAAACAGAGCAGCAGTTTGAGATCTTCTTTCCCCTGCCTCATGGAAAAGGCAAGCCGGTCAGAGTTTGCGCCTTGGTAGGACCAGAACTGCATCAGCATGCCAAAGAAGTGTGCAACACTGCCATTGTGGAGCAGGAATTTGAGAAGTACGGAAAGGAAAAGAAAATTCTCAGAAAATTAGCAGAAGGCCATGACTTTTTCATTGCTCAAGCTAACATCATGCCCAGGATTGCTACAGTATTTGGAAAAGTTTTAGGTCCAAAGAAGAAGATGCCCAATCCAAAGGCAGGGTGTATTGTGCCTCCAAAAACAAATCTTAAGCCATTGGTTGAGAAATTGCAGAATACTGCAAGAATTTCTGTCAAGGAGAAACTCTTTGTCCAGCTCATGGTCGGGATAGAGGCAATGAAGGACGAGCAGATTGTGGAGAATGTCATGACTGCCTATGAGCAGCTCCTTCCTAATCTGCCCAACGAGAAGAACAACATCAAGAACATGTTCCTGAAGTTCACGATGAGCAAGCCAGTCCGGTTGATGTAGATGGAAAAGAAAATCCAGCCATTCAAACAGAAAACAGTGAAGGAATTCGCAGCATTACTTACTTCCTATCCTATCATTGGCCTCGTGAATGTGCAGAACCTTCCTTCTCCGCAGTTGCAGGTCATGCGGCAGCAATTACGGAACATAGTACTCATGAAGATGACCAAGAAGACCTTGCTGACATTGGCCTTTGAACAGGCCAAGGCAAAGCAGCAGGGCATTGAGCAACTCCTGCAGCATTTGCAGGGCTTGCCAGCATTGCTGTTCACCAAGGAAAATCCATTCAAGCTCTACAAGCTTTTGCAGAAATCCAAGTCTGCTGCTCCGGCAAAGCCAGGGCAGAAAGCGCCAAAGGAGGTTGTTATTCCTCCAGGGCCAACACCCTTTGCTCCTGGCCCGATTATCTCGGAATTAGGCAAAGTGGGAATTAAAGCAGGCATTGAAGGAGGAAAAGTTGTCATCAAGCAAGAATCGATTGTGGCGAGGGAAGGGGATGTCATCTCTGCAGGATTGGCTGCAGTACTGGCGAAGTTAGGCATAGAGCCGATGGAGATTGGCTTGGATTTGGTTGCAGTCTACGAGAAAGGTATGATCTATGAGAAGAAAATTTTGGCAGTGGATGACGAGCAATACAGGAAGAACATCATCCAAGCCCATACATGGGCGTTCAATCTGGCTTTTGAAATTGCCTATCCAACCAAGGATACTATTCAGTTATTTGTCCAGAAGGCCTTCAGGGAATCCAAGGCAGTGGCACTGGAAGCCAACATCATGGCTGATATGGTTGCCAAAGAATTAGTGGAGAAGGCAGAAAGGCAAATGCTATCTTTGAAGAGTCAGATTCCCAATGTCGAGGCAAAAGGGGAAGAGAAAAAAGAGGGAGAAACGCCACCGGCGTAATAGGATCATAACACCATGGAGGGATGAACAATGGAATACGTGTATGCTGCGATGTTGCTCCACAAGGCAGGACAGAAGATTACAGAGGAAGCAGTGAAGAAAGTCCTGACTGCGGCAAACGTCAAGGTTGACGATGCGAGAGTCAAGGCCTTGGTTGCTGCGATGGAAGGAGTGGACATCAAGAAGGCCATAGAAACTGCCGCAGTTGCACCAGTTGTCGCTGCACCCGCAACGCCTACTGGAGGAGCTCCTGCAGGACAGAAGAAGGAGGAGAAGAAGGAAGAGAAGAAGTCTGACGAGCAGGCTGCAGCCGGATTAGGGGCATTATTCGGCTAAAACTTTTTATTCTTCTCTTTCTTTATTGAAAATCGTCGGTTTAAAACCTCGGACTTTAGTCCGACGATTTTCAATTCCAAAAACTTGCCAACTACCATGCGAGCCCGTAAAACCACACCCTTGAGGGTGTGGTAGGG
>JACOVN010000019.1 GCA_016177315.1 Candidatus Woesearchaeota archaeon | reverse complement strand
TCTCACCCTCTGAGATTACTGTGAAAAGAGGAACAACCGTTATCTGGGAAAATACTGTGGATAGGCCGGTCTTGTTGAACGATTTCTCTGGAAAGTTTCAGAAGAAGATTGGCTTGGGAGAGACGTTTTCCTATACCCACCATATAGAAGGCAGTTATCCTTATCAGGATGGGATTATCAATTGGAGGGGAAAGGCGCTTGTTGTTCCATAAATTTTATAAAGCCTCTGCATGCTCGTCCTGAAACTATGAAACACCCTTATGCAGTGTTGGCATGCCTTCTCCTCGCTCTTTTCCTCATTGGAGGGTGTGATATTGTTGGAAGAGGGGCAGAGGACCCAAGAAAGTATGAATTGACAGAGGTAGATGTCTTTAGTGAGGATAAGGAATTCAAGGGAACGCAGGTAACCGTCTTGGGCGTAGGGCTAGGAGACAGTAGTGCACTGGTGGAACAAAGGCTTGGAAAACCCGATACAATGTATGAATTCCAAGGCACAACCTTGTTTAACTATGAGTATAGCAAAGCCCTGGGATTGAATGGAACAGGGCTCACCCTGCAGGTGAGGGATGGTGTCGTGAACAAAATAACAGTAAAAAAGCCGTTCAATAAATACCTGAAGGGAAAAACATTCATTAACCATGTGAAAGAAGACATTTACTTCGATCTGCTGGGAGTTCCAGACCGGCAGAAAGTGATTCCATTCTTCAGAATTTTCTGCTACGATGAAAGGGGCATTGAGGTATATCTGGAAACGGATGTGAATGGGTATGGGTTTACCTACCCGAATCAGCTGAGCTGCTGAACTTCTGCAGAAGCTTCTCTAATGCAAAGAAATCAGGTATGACGTGTTGAGCTCCTCCAGAGCGCAATGCTCTTTCACTGAAAACCCCAATTCTTCCTATGGGGATAGCTCCTTCTCTCACAGCCAATTGCATATCCGTAATGCCATCACCAACATACGCTGCATTTCTCGTAAAATCTCTGCCGAAAATTTCTCTCATTCTCACGAAAGCCTCTTCCTTTGTTTTGCACTGGCTGTCAAAGCCGTACACGTATTCTATATGGGCGCTCAGCCCTGTTCGCTCCAGCCTTCTTTGCGTAATGGCAGTGGCAGTCCCTGTTACAAGGCATCTTGTATACCTAGATAATCTTGGCAGCATCTCCAGAACATCTTGAAATGCAGGAATATCAGCATTTTCAACCTCCTGAAAAAATTCCTGCACGAGTGTGGAGCAGGCTTCTGTTGGCTTATGGTGCTGCCTAAGGATTTCTCCATATTGCTCTACCAATGGCGCTCCAGCAGTACTAAGGTAAAACCTGCTGCTCTCTTCCAGCGGAATATGGTAAGGTGGCCTTGCAAGGCTGGAAGAGAATATTCGTGCATACGCAGGCATAGAATCAAATAAAGTGCCATCAGCGTCTAAAATGAGGTATTGGATTTGCATGGGCAAAGAACAAAAAGTCTCTTTATAAAATTTGCTTTTCTTTTGCTTGCATGGCAGAATGATGACAGTAAAGTTTAAATATACCTAAGCGTATGCATTTTGAATGGCAAAAAAGAAGATCAAGCAGCTGGACAGGTTTAGGATTTCTCTGGCAATTGTGGATGTAGGAGGGATAATTGCGTTCCTCGCCTTCTTCCGGGCAGAAATCCTCATCTACCTTCTCGTGTTCAATGTTCTGGTTATTCTGGTGGATTCTGTGCGGAGAGGGCTAATAGTGAGGAAAGAGGGAGAGACAATGGTGGAGGAAGAAGAAGTGGAGGAGCTGGAAGAGGATATTCCAGTCGATCCGTTAACCGGCAACAGGGCTGCAATGGCCGAGTATACACCATCTACCAGAAAGGCAGAACCGGTGCGCATTGCAGGCATGAGCCCAGCATTTGCCAAAAAAGAAGCAGAGGAGCCCGCAGAGAAGGAAGCATTTGCCATCCGACCAGTATTTGCGAAAAAAGAAAAGGAAATAGTCGAAGAGCCAGAGGTACGGAAACGAGAACCTGATAATCGGGACGAAGTAGAGAAAATCCTGGAGGACTGGGCATCATGAAGTTATGGATTTGCTTGGTTGTCTTCGGGATAGCGTTGGCTGGCTGCGTCCAGGAAACACAGGTGGTTATTCCTCAAGCCCAGCAACGGCCTGCTGCGCCGCAAGAGCAGCCAGTGCCTGCAGCAGTTCCAGAGGAACAGCAGCAAGACGTACAGCAACCACTACCCCCAATTGAGAAAAGCGCAGAGCAGAAGAAGATCGAGAAGATTCTCGGAGATTTTGAAAATAGAGTGAAGAGCTATCGGTATGTATACCGAGATCCAAGGGATGATCATTCCATCCGATTGCCGTTTGCAGGAGAGTTCTCAGTCAAGGGAAACAGAATCAAGATTGTGCTGCTGGCTCCGGATGCGGACATGTCTGCACGATTAGCGAACATAGGGTCAAGCGATACGGTGGTGTATCGGAAACAGCTGTATGATGAGGATTACTTTGATGTTGTTTATTTGAATACCGCAACGAAGAAAGCTGTTGGTGTTTGCATGAGCCAGCTCTGCCCAGAGCCAGGAAAACAGATTCCATTGAAGTATGAATACTATATCCGGAAAACGCCGAGAGACTGGGTGTTGGAAATGCCATTAGATAAGGCAAAGATTGCGGAAGATAAGATGATCATGGACAAGCAGATTGCCATCATGGAATATCCGGGAGAGGAAGACTCTGTTAGGCTCTGGATTGAGCATTACTCTGGATTGCCCATTCAAGTGGACTACACAAAAGATGGAGCAGAAAGGAAGATCCTCTTTGAGCAGCTGACAATCAACCAGGTCAGGGATAGTGATTTTGAGATTGGAATTTGAGAATGGTTACTTTTTCTTCTTTCCTTCTTCTCTTGCCTTGTCCTTCCCCAACTTTTTGTATGCCAAATATACCACCAACGCAAACTCGATAATGACGACAGCCAGCCTGACAAATCTGCCGAGTTGGGAATAGTACGTTACCGTGCCGAAGAAAATTGTTGCAAGGCCGCCCAGCATTAAGCCATAGCTTATCCAGCTGTGGACTTCTGCTTTCTGCAATGGAAGCAGGAGAGAAACGATAATAGCCACAACGCCAACAATGGAATAGACAATGAACAGGATAAAGTTGTACTGATCATTGGCAGCGTCAAAGTCTCGCTGGCAGTAATCGCATTTCCAGTCAATCGGGCAGCCTTGTTTGTCGTATTCATATTGAACCATTCCTTTCTGTTCCACGCATTCATTCAATTCTTCCTCAGGAAATTGCGCAGTGCAGTTCAATTCTTCTTTTAATTCTGGGTAGCGCAACGGCATCGCTTTTTCATAGCCTCGGCAGAAATCATCGTATTGCGGTTTCGGGTAGATAGCCAAGGTAAGGGCATGCGCCAGAACAACCGTAAGGACAGCTATAACTAAGATAATGAGGATTTTCCGAAAATCAAACCAGTTCCAGGGCATATTCCATGCTCGAGGAACAGATATTTAAATAGGTTGTGTTTTCCAGCAGAGAAATGTCAGGAAATGGGGCAAGGCAGGATGCGAGCAAAGAGGCGAGTCAAGCACCCTATCGCTTTACCTGCTTAAACAATCGAGCCAAGCGCGAGTTTGCTGTATTATTGGACGATGCCGCACTCCGGGAGAAACTGAAAATGCTGCAGCAACAGCCTCGCAATGCTTTGAAAGCTCATAAGACGAAGGGCAAGCTGCAAGGATATTGGGAATGCCATCTCGAAGCGGATTTGCTCATGCTCTACGAAATAGATGATACAAAGAGAGAGATTATTGTGATTCGCATCGGAATGCACAAAGATATCTTTGGCTAGAATTCAAGCGGTTTGGTCCTCATACCCTGCTCTTTGGCTGCTTCGTGTTCCCTTACTGCTTCCAATGTTTCCTCATTGTACAGGCCAAGGTCGTGCCTTCTCCTGAGCTCTTTTTCCTCTTTCATTCTCTTCTCTAATGCTGCAAGCTTTTTTGCCAATGTGGCTTCAATATCATGCAGCTCTTTCAGGGATTTCTGAAACTCCTGAATTTCCTGCTTCGATACCTGAACAGTTGCCGGTGCCATTTCTTCATAAGGAAGGGGAATGCTCTATATAAACCTTTCCATTCATGGTTTTTGGTACTGGAGGGGCTTTTCTCCCTCTGTAATCAAAGAGGACATAGTGAAAAACAGTCTCCGCAACAGTCAGCTGCGTTGCATGATTGTATTCCATGGCGACAACAGGGATTGCATCAGTAGGGCAGGCGTAATGGAGTCCGATGACGCTTTCTTGCTTAGCTTTTTCATATCTTCTTACACCTTCCTTCTATACATTTAACTCCATGAGGAGTATATTCACATTGTAATTCTAGTCTTTTGTCACACTTTAGCTCATCTAAATATCGTACATGTGCCTCTTCTATATGCGGAGCTCCCTCTGTACGGACTGCGACTATTTCACAACTATTTAACACAAAGACTTCACTACACTCATCTTCAGGCTGACAACGGTTATAACCTTCGTACATATCTTCTATTGCTTCCCGAAGTTCCGTACACTCCTTCTGAAAATCATGTTGCTTATCTTTTTGCCGTTCGATGGTTTCAGAGACTGCAATTGTTACGATAACCAAAAAAATAATGATGCTGGATGCAAGGAGTATATGTTTTTTGAATCCCTTTTTAATTGCTATTCCTATGAAATGGCCAATTAGCATTCCAATGATGATCCAAAAAATGTGAAAATGAAATACTATTGCCGGCGGATGCCCATTTAAGAATAAAGATTCTGCTTTAACTGGGAGAGACTTTATCAAATATTCGATGACGATACCGCCAAAATATGCCCAACTAAAGTCGTACGTAATATCACTAAAGGCTAAAGATGCTATTAAAATTCCGACCATACCACCCAATACAGTATAGCGT
>JACOVN010000081.1 GCA_016177315.1 Candidatus Woesearchaeota archaeon | reverse complement strand
TTCCACAGCAGCTGGAAGTATTTCCGATAAGCATCAGCAATAGACGCATTCCGGATGTGAATGGTGGAAATACCTCCTTCCCAGTGCGTCAAAATAAGAGTGTCCTTGCAAATCAGTGTTGCAACTGGAGCATCAAATTCCTTTGGAAGGAACCGTATCTCGCAGTAGGGTATGGTTTTAAGATACTCAACCCTCTTCTTGCCTTCGGTATTGTAAATGTGATGCATCCATATCTTTTTCTCAATTCTCTGCCGGTGGAATTTTTCCAGGAATGCTCCCATCTTTTCTGAAGCTATTTGTGGAACACCATAGATGTAAATGGGCTCTCGCAATTCCAGGATAGAAAGCAATAAGGATTTCACCGCCTGCACACCCTCATATACTCTCGCTTCTCCTTTCTTCACTGCCATTTTCTGGGCAAGCTTCAGCTCCGGCAATGCCTGCTGGAGCATCTCCTCTTTCTCCTTGAGTATGCTCAAGAGCGAGGAAGGATCCGCTGCCTCAAAGTATCGCGTATCGCCTTCAACAATATGTGATGCAATGCCTTTCTGTACGAGCCTTTCCAGAATGTCATACACACTTGGCCGATGGAGCTTGGTATGCTCTGCTAATTGCGTTGCTGTAGCTTTTCCAATGTCCAGCAATGCAAGATAGACGCTGGCTTCCTTCTCTGTCAGGCCAATGCTCGTGAGGGCTCGGATTTTGTCCATGGGAAGTTATTACGGAGTACGATTTAAATAGTTTTATGTGTCCTTCGGCAGCGTAACGTGGAAATGCTGAATTCGATTATTCCCAGAATCTACCACATAGAGATTCCCGCGGCTATCGACCGCTACCCTGGTTGGATTGTCGAACCTACCGGGCTCTGCGCCGTATTGACCAATTTGATAGACCACCTTCCTTTCTGGATCATAAATTTGCACCCGATGATTACTCGTATCTGCAATATAGACATTCCCACGGCTATCCATGGCAATACTCTGTGGTTGATTGAATTCTCCTATTTTCATTCCTTGGCGACCAAATTCGTGTGTCCTAGCAAATTTATCATCGTAAAAGGTAATGTCGGATGGAGTCAGTCTGGCTATGGAATTGCCATGCATCGTTGTGATATCTAAGGTAGGTTGGACTCTTTCAACATACTCACTTTGTAACCATCTTCCTTGATTATCAGTTTTCATTAATAGTGTTTTCATTAATAGTTTATAGTCCCCACCACGGTCTACCCCACCGCGGATTTCGTAAGACCAAAAAGTATTTCCTTCTATATCTGTTACTGTTTGCACGGTCTTTGCATAGTCATAAAATACTTTGGTTCTCACGCTAAATGTTGTCACGATTTCTCGAGTCTGTAAATTTAGTTTTGTTATTGGATAATCGTCATCTCCAGTTGTATCACAAACGATATAGGCAATGTCTTTTCTGTCAATGCCACTCAATGTGCATGGACTTTGCATTTCCTGTCGGAAAATCTCTTCTATCCCGGTGTTGGAAAGTCGTCGTAAGACAAAATGCTGATCTTCTGTATAAGAAGCAAGAAGTGCATTGTCATTCGGCGCAATGCGAATATCCTCAGGTTTGCTATATGCCGGGTCTACGAGACTTGCGTTTACAAGTTCAAAATGGATGGTAGGAGATTTTGCATCCTCTATTGCTGCTGTATACATACTTTTTCCTACAACGTTTTCAACCTGCCCATTACTTTTCTTTGACCATGGTTTTACATACGTAACATAATCTGTCAATCTTGGCCAACCAAATACTGGACTGAGATATTGTATGCTTAAGTACAATGCACCACAAAATGCAAGAGCCAGAGCACCAGCACCTACCCATTTTCCTATGGTTTGTATCTGAGTCCGTATCTTTACTGCTTTTGGATTGTTATCTAAATTTACAAAGTACGCATCGATTTTTTGGTCCAACTGGTGTTCCAATGGCTCAAGCGTACGCTTGACATCTGGAGAGGTAGTTCCAGGTTTCCATGCCTCGTGCCAGCTTTTCTTCATATATGTCCACACATCTCTGAAAATCTCGCCAAGCGTAGGTGGTTTGCTTGCCTGTAACTCCCAATTTGGTTTAATAGGAGATCTTCCTACTGGCCTTAATGCTTGCCTTTCTATATCTCTGAGTGTTCTCTTTTCATGCGCTACCTCTTCCTCAAAACGAGTTCCCAGTTTCCGTACCTCGCTCTCTAATGGCGTCCCTGTATAACTTGCTGCTAATCCGTGAAGCTCCTGCAGCTTCTCTGCTGCAGTTCTAAGGCTTTCAACAGACATATGCTGTCCAGGGTTTGCTTCTGTGAGCAGAACAGTAGGTCCATCATGGAAAACAGTCTCACCTGCCTTGTAGTTTTGGGGAAGGTTTGGTTCTGGTAACAATGCAGCAAGCTCATCACACAGCGTATTGGCTTGGGCAAGGGCTAATAACTGTTTATTCCTTCTCTCCAAATCAAAAAAGTGCTTTGCCGTGAGTTTGTCCTTCATGAAGCATCTTGCCTTTTTACTAGATCCTTATTCTGCCCCCAACCTTATCCAATCAACGGCGCTCTGGTTTCGGTGGAGATTAATCGCAACAAAACCGAATGTGCTGTAGGTTAAATCGGGAGAGAAGCTGGGGGATTTTTCTTTTCCATCAACCCATAATCGCCAATTGCCTGTTGCGCCTCTTGAAAGTTTGTATGTATGAAACTCATGAATCGAAGCGCCAATACTATAGGCACCGAGAACCGTGTTGTTTCTCCAAAGTTCCAAACGCTCCGTTTCTGACCTACCCGACTCTCCATATACAACAAAGCGATAACCCTTATCTTGTGCTCTCTGATAGTCGGACGTAAGGAGGTGAATGTGTACCGTATTGGGCCATTCTGCCCCAGAAACTGCCCGCACCTCTAAGCTGAATGACGCAGACCGAAGACCAAAAGGCTTTATCATCCAATTGGTATATGGATCTACAGAATAGCCATTATATTTTCCAGAAATAACCCCCTCAGAGACCGTGGGTTTTTCGCATTCAAAACCACCACAGAGCTCTGTATCCAAATTCCAGTCGTGCAGATCATTATCATCAAAATCATCATAGAGCAACTTGGAATGAGCACTCAGAACAGGATTTTCTATACTTTTGACATTACGCCTAACCTCTTCTTTATTTGTTCTTTCTGGTTTACTATGCGTCAGATCCACAGCACTTCCTGTTATTTGTTCAGAATGCATTGTAGAAGCCTCTGTATTTTCCATTCTTGCTGGTATTGCTGGTGTTACAGAGATAGTTTCTACGGCGTTTCTTTCTACATCGCCTTTAATCTGCTCCTCTTTTCCTGTCCTTAGTGTAGACGTAGTAGGTATGGTCACCCCGCGCGAACGGCAACCTTGGGCAAATACTAAATCATCCCCTTCAACAGAGAAATAGCCATTACTCGCCTTGAAACTGGTTCTTTTCGTGCGATCAGTTGCATCTCTCTCGAAATCATATAGTGTCCGGAGTACAATGTTATCCTTCCACGGCACCGAAAACCAGGAACTTGAGCCGCCGCTGATATATTCCAAAACCGACGCCATGGTTGTTCCGTCATCTTCTGTATCAAATAATGCTCGAAGATACATAAGGCCTAACGGTTCCCCTACAGCAATGCCAAGACGTCTTTCCCCCCTAGTGTCAGTGTACTCAGGAACAACAACTCTTGAAAATTCTTTCACGAGTGTCTTGTTCTTATCTCCCTGATGATGAATAATCGTTGCCTCTAAGTTATGTGGTTCATATTTAATCCGCGTACTAGTACTTAAACAAGGAGTAGCAAAATCTTCCCGCAGCGAGGTAACCATCCTCCTGGCCCATGCTTTCTCTTCGGCAGTGCCTCGTTCTTCCATTGCCTTGAGCTGCTTGAAAGCAGCATAGTAATCCGGCATAGAAGCAAACGTCCTGCCATCTGTTACGGCATTCCAATATTGGACCCATTCTTCCTGTGTTTTAATGACACCATTTTCGGCAGCAGTAGTATCTAGCTTCATTTCCGATGGCATCGTTATAGGGGATCGCGCCTGAGCGCTGCTTCTTTCTACCCTATTTCCAAAGAAATAATTCCCACCTACACCAAATCCAGCCAGAACAACAGCAATGCCAAGAGCTCCCAAAGTATATCTCACTCTTCTCCTGAACCGTTCTAGGATCTTGGGCCGGGTGTCTAAATATCTCATTTGTTGTTCAAGTCTTTGCTCTAAGGCAGCTGCTTGTCGGTTGAGCTTTTGCTTCTTCTCTGCCCATGCTCCCGGCGTCCATGCTTCTCTCGCAGTTTCTTTTATGAGTTCCCATCCACCGATTGCCCATTCGCCGAAGATAGAAAGAGGAGTTATACCGCCACCGAACCGGCTTTGCGGAATAATCTCGAGAGGCGTAGATTCTCCTAATCGTACTCTTCCGCTATATGGAACTCTTGCTGGTCTTAATGCTTGATTTTTTATTTCTCTCAGGCTTATTTCTTGATGCTTTACTTCCCCCTCAATGCGCCTTTCCAGTTTCTTTACATCTGTCTCCAAAGGCGTCCCTGCATAACTTGCCGCTAATCCGTGAAGCTCCCCCAGCTTCTCTGCTGCTGTTCTAAGGCTTTCAACAGACATATGCTGTCCAGGGTTTGTTTCTGTTAGCAGCCTTGTAAGTCCATCATTGAGAATTGTCTCACCTTCATCGATGCGTTGGAGGAGGGTTGCTTCTGGCAATAAAGTGGAAAGCTCATCGTACAGTTTGCGGGCTTGAGCAAGGGCTAATGACTGTTTAATTTCTCTCTCCAAATCAAAAAAGTGCTGTGCCGTCAATTTTTTGTCCATGGTCAAACATACCCTTTCCCATTCAACTATCCATATTTATTGATCCACTGTTACCCCTG
>JACOVN010000069.1 GCA_016177315.1 Candidatus Woesearchaeota archaeon | reverse complement strand
TTTATATAGTGGTTTGATGATAAAGAAGCTCCCCTTATTCTTCAATAAGGGCAATCGGATAGAATAACGCTTCTATCCTTAAAAAATATCATAAAAAGGTGAGATGAGCAGGCAAGACTATCCACAATCCCCTCAAATGTCCATGAGCTATGGGCTTGTAGGGGTTCAGAGAGAATCTATGGCAGAGTTGAAACCTGCCTTGGTTTCTGATGCTTTATTTGCTCATCTGCAGGGAACACAGTATCGCGTGACACCAGGCTTGACCTGCTCCAGCTTAGAGCTTTCTGTCTCTGCAGCAGGCTTTTTGCCTGGCATTCAAGGCGCTGTAGAAGGGCTTCGAGCTCTGGAGAGCAGGGCTGCAGAAGAAGGTCTTGCAGTTCTGCCTATTGCTGTTTTGCAGCATACTGCTTCCTACCGAAACCTGCAGCAGGAAAGAATTATCCGTGCAATGTATGGGGATCTATACACCAGCAATCTTGCAAGAATCTCTGGAAATCGCTTTGCCATTGCACTGGAAGAGGATGTACATGCAAGAGAGGAACAATTACGGAATGTCATTGGCATGCTTTCCTACCTTATGCCGGTCGTGATTGCATTGGGTGCAGCTTCCCCAGACGGTAGAAGCCTTGATGCCAGAATTCAGATTAATAGAGATATTCATAGTCGTGCTCCATTCTCCATGCTGAACAGGGGCACTACTACTGTACTCACAGAGCAAGCATGGAACCAAGCTTGGACTACACTCCGAAAGCTTGGCAAGCAGGCTATTGGAAGAACCACCAGCAGACAAGATCCGGGCTACCATTCCCTGCTGAAAGGAAGCCAGAATGGTTTGTTGGTGCATGCACACAGTATGGATAAATTAGGAAAATGGGGATTGAAGGAAATAAATGGAATATGGAACTTGGAGTACGGTGTTGCCGATGCCAATCCGGATTTGCAGGTTGCCATCGGCATCCAGGCATTGATTGCTGGAGCACTCCTCGGTGCTTTACACGGAAAATCCTATGAGAAGGTTCATACTACCATGGGCAATAGTAATGCAGCATTTCTCAGTTCTCTGGTAGCACACTATGGCCTCAAGCCAGAAGAGGCGGGGATACCAGAGAAGAAAGCAAGAGGGATTCGGAGACATATTGCGGCAGTACTGCAATATGCCAGGGGATCTCTGCCAGAGGAAGCGCGACAGCTTCTTACTCCCTTGGAAGAATTGCTGGAGGGGCGAGAAAATGTTGCGCAACGAATGAAGCAATCGTATGCTGTTGACTCACCAGGAAAGGCTGTCCAGGCAATGCAGCGACTCTACCAGGAGAGCTTAGCAGCAGTAGAGCAGAGACTTTCTCAGATTCCTGTTGCACTGCGAACAGAGCGAACCGTAATAGTAAAGGAGCATGCATCAGAAAATCCACCAAAGAGAACCCCCATTCTTTATGCTCTGCGAGAGCTGGTAGCAGGACTTGCTTTCTAATCAACCGTTGCAAAACTTTAAAAAAGTAAAGCCTTTTTCCTGTTGAAATGCAGCTCTACCAGCAGACAACGCCCTTTACTTGTGCTGTATGTTCCTTTCTCATGATTCTGAAGCATTTCAGGAAAGACATTCCTCTTACCAGAGAGAAGGAATTTGAGATTTGGCATCAATCTGCTTTGCTGCCATGCAGAGCAGCATCGCTCTATCGATTGGCATTGCTCGCCAAGCAGTATGGGTTGCCAGTGAAAATTATTGTTGGACAGCACGAATACAAATTTCCCAGATACCGGTTTAAGGGCTACAAATTGAAAGAGGTGCAGTTGGCAAGTTACGCTTCTGAACTCTATTACCGGCAAGCAAAGCAAGGTGGGATTCCTATCCTCGAGCGAGACTTTACGTTTGACGAAGTCAAGGCATTCCTCAGAGCAGGGAAGGTGCTCTTGCTGCGATTGAATTCTGGAACCTTGCGAGGAGAGGGGGATAAATTAGCAGTCAAATACTTTGCTGTCCTTGCTTTCACGGAAGGAAATTTTATTGTTCCTGATCCCCAGGGAGTCGTGCGCCAGGTTCCTGAGGTGCTGATGAAGACAGCCTTCCACGATGTGAAGGAGAAATCCAAAAGGGACAATAGGATGATGGTGGTGGGGTGACCAAACCTATATAAACCCTCGTCCCTTTCTTCAGCAACAAAAGGTGAGTGGGGGTTTAGGATGCTCTTAAAGTCGCTCCATCTGCACAATATTCGGAGTTATCTGGATACAAGCATAGAATTTCCAGAGGGTTCGATTCTCCTTGCTGGAGACATTGGCTCTGGCAAAAGCTCTATTCTGTTGGCTATAGAATTTGCGCTGTTTGGCATTTTAAGGGGGGATCTCTCTGGCGAAGCATTGCTGAGAAAAGGAAAGCAGCAGGGCTCGGTGGAGTTTACTTTTTCGCTGGCAGGGAAGGACATCACCATTAAACGGAGCCTGAAGAAATCTACCAATGGGGTGCAACAGGATGCTGGGTATATCTTTATGGATGACAGAAAGTTTGAGGGAACTGCCCAGGAGCTGAAAGCACGAATGCTGGAATTGCTCGGCTACCCCAAGGAATTGGAAAGGAAATCCAAATCCTTGATTTACCGATTCACGGTCTATACCCCTCAAGAACAGATGAGGCAGATTCTGCTGGAGAAAGAAGAGGAACGGATTGATACCTTGAGGAAAGTGTTTGGCATTGACCAGTATAAGAGGATTACAGAAAATACAGAAATCTTCGTGAAATTCGTGAAGGAGCAGAAGAAGCTGCTGGAGCAGGGATTGTTGGATTATGAGGAGAGGCAGCAACAACGGAAATCCCTGCAGCAGGAATGGGAACAGGCATCGCAGCAATGGAAGGAGATGCAAGCAAAATTCCATGCAGAGCAGAGGAAGGAAAGGGAATGCAAGGAAAAAATGCAGGAGTTGGAAAATAAGGTGAAGACATTCCAGCAGAAGCAGCAGCAACTGGAAGTTGCAGATGCAAAACTGCGGGAGAAAACATCGCTGAGGGAAAGGCAGGAGAAGCAGAAACTTGGCTGGGAAGAGGAAGTGGTGAAGTGCAAGCAGGAGCTTGCGCTATGGAAGAAAGAAGCGTTGGATACTATGGAGGGAGTGGAACAGAGAGTAAGGGCTTTAGAGGATAAGATTCAACAAAAATTATTGCAGAGAGCAGAACTGCAGCATCAGCTGACGAGTGCACAAGCCATGCAAGCAGAGCTGCAGAAGGAAATCCAGGAGAAAGAAAAGCACCATGCCGCCACTGCGCTGTTAGAGAAAGAGGCAAAGCTGTTGGAGGAAAAATTGCAAGGAAAGGAAAAGCGGAAACAGGAAATCAAAGAAACTGCGGAAAAGCTGCAGCATGCCCAGCAACAGTGGCAACACCTCTTCTTGCAAGCTGAGGAACATGGTGCATTGCTGAAGCAAATCCATGCATTGCAGGAATGCCCGCTCTGCAGACAGAACGTGTCTGATAAGCATAAGGAGCAATTGCATTTTGCCATGGAGGAGAAAGCGGAACGATGGAGACAAGAACAAGGGAAGCTCGAGAAGGAGATGGTAGTTTTGAAGAAGCTGCTGGAGGAGCTTCAGGAGCAGGAGGAACAGTTCCTGGAAATGCAGCAGGAATATGCTGAGCTGCAGGGCACCTTGAAGGCTGCCAAGGAACATGCAATGGAATTGGAGGAAAAGCGAAAGAAGATGCAGGCAATGCGGGAACAGATCGAAAAGATTTCTCTGCAACGGAAAGGGTTTTCTGAGGAAGAAGTGGAGCATTGGAAGAAGCAGCTGCAGGCAGAGCGAACGCTACAGAAACAGCTTCAGGAATACCAGAGCAAAAGGCAGCTCTTGGAAGAAAAGCAACGGCAACTGCAACAAGTCAGTCAGTTATTGAAGGAGTTGGAGGAGGGAAGGATATTGCTCATGCAGCAGCAGCATGCCCTCCAGAAAGAATTACTTGGCTACCAGGGAGTGGAGGAGAAATTTGAACATGCACGGAAGGAACACGAGGAGCAATTACAGAGACTGCGAGCCGTGGAGGTGCAGGTTGCCGCCTTGCAGGAAAAAGTCAAGGGATTGCAGCGATTGCTGGAAACTTTGGAAAAGGAATTGCAGAAGAAGGAACAGCAGAAACAGGAATTGGAGCAATGGAAGCAGCTGCAGCACTGGTTCGAGAATTTCTTTGTTCCTCTGATTACAACGATTGAGAAGCATGTGATGCTGGCTGTGCAGCGAGAATTCAATGCCCTGTTCCAGAATTGGTTTAATATACTGGTGGAGGATGAAACCCTACAGGCAAGACTGGATGACCGCTTCAATCCCGTTGTAGAGCAGAATGGGTACGAAACAGAAGTGGAAAATCTGTCTGGAGGAGAGAAAACTGCTATGGCATTGGCCTACCGCCTATCCTTAAACAAGGTGATCAACCAGCTGATGAGCACGATTCAAACAAAAGATTTGATTATCTTAGATGAGCCAACCGATGGTTTCTCTACAGAACAATTGGATAAGGTACGAGATGTTCTAGAACAGCTGAACATGAAGCAGGTTATTATCGTCAGCCATGAAACCAAGATCGAGAGCTTTGTGGATCATGTCATCAGAATTGAAAAGCAGGAGCATGTGAGCAGGGTGGTTGGGTAAGTCTGGCATTTCTCTTTCTAAATGGAAATATTTAAATAAAGAGTTGGAATCAAAAGGGATATGAAAAATGCTACCATCAAGAAAGCCTTCGGCTCTCTGAAGGATTGGAAGATAAATCCACAGAAAGTGAAAGAAGAAACCAGAGAAGAATGGGAAAAGCAATGGGATAGGGTATTATATGGTGAGCGCCATGTTAAAGGAGACGCCAAATTTTGGGAAGGAGTAGAGAAGGCATGTGAGGAATTTAGGCATGATTTCAAAATGCGGAATTTTGATAAAGAGTTCCATGCTCTTTCAAAGTTAAAAAATAGAACTAAACATCGCTAGAGATCTCTTTTAACACTCTATGATGCATTTTTCATGGCGTTGGAACAAAGCAAAAATAGGCTTTGCAGACGAAATATTTAAAATAGCCTTCTCTGGATATAGGGTAATGACATCGAATTGTGGTACCGAAGCGAAGCGGAGGTACCACGATACATTTGATCAAACTTTGAAAAAGTTTGTGGGGCTGTGGTCTAGTTTGGTATGATGCAACCTTGGGGTGGTTGTGGTCCCCGGTTCGAATCCGGGCAGCCCCATCAATCCTTTCACTAAGGGAAGTTTTAAATATCCCACTTCTGTTCTCGTAGTAAAATGGTTAGAATCCACCCCATCCTGGGTCAATCACTGGAGTATCTCAAGTTGCGACAACTCCATTCGAGATTACAATCTGACACCAGCTATGTACAACACCTAGGAGAAGTCTTGACAACGGTTTTAAATAATGCTACGGAAGAATACATCGTTTTCATTTTAGGCGGAGAAAGACCAGAAACCAAAGAATTAGCCATGACGCTTGAAGCAGCATTAATGACGACAAAGAATTCTCTCCACCAGTTCGCACAAACGCTGCAGGAGTTACTAAGGGGAAAGCCGAAAGATATTGAAGAGAT
>JACOVN010000070.1 GCA_016177315.1 Candidatus Woesearchaeota archaeon | reverse complement strand
GGAGATGAGCCAGAAACCAAATTCCTGCGGTGCCAGAAGTGCAGGCACACCTGGAGGGATTATGGATAACAAAAACTTGCCAAGATTTGGTAAATAATCGGCATCGCCAAGAGCAGGCCGATGCGTCTCTCCTGTTCCATCTTGTTCTTTGTTCATAGTAGAAAAATTTATAAAGGCTTATTCTCCAGGAGTAACAGAACATATACTATTTAAAAAAAGGAGAGGTGAGAGAATGGTACAAGGAAAGGTAACCAGGGTTGCAGGGGCGAGAAGAGGCTCGGATCGTGGCGCATCTGTGCCTTATGGAGATGTACGGTTTGGAGACAAAGAGGCCAGAGGCGTTGCCCTCTTTGATGGTGCTCAATTGGGTGACACGGTTGATGTTGATCCAAAAACTCTAAAAGTCAGAAGAGCATAAAACCTTTCTCTGACTTTTTTAAAGAGGTGAGAGAGCTTGGAAAAGATTAAAGTAAATTATGTAAGGAGCGGAGGCCTGAAAGGAAAGGGATTTCTTGTGGGAACAGAAGCTGAACCTTCTCATTTCGGCGCTACGAGGGAATTCATTTCCACTTTTCCGGTTTCTTATGGTGATATTCTCAATATAGAACTTAAGGATGGAATCGCGCATGTCGTTTCTCGCTATAAACCGGCAGCGCACGATATGCACACAAAAGACTAAGGTGGAACCATGGCAAGCTTCGAATGCACAGGGCAGATAACATATCTCAACCGAGCACAGTATGCAAGGCAGAGAAAAACAACAACCCAGACATTGGCGAGTGGAAAGATTGTTGCAAGAGAGGGACCCTTTGCAGGGCAAACATTCCGGTTTATCGACATTCCAGTGCCCATGGATATTAGCATTGGGGATGAGGTTGTTGCAATCTGTGAAGGAGGAGGCAATCGCAACGTGAGGTCTGTTAAGAGGCTATAAGCGTTATGACCTCCTCTGCACCCTCAAGGTGGAGGTATGTTGTTGTGGTATCAAAAGCTTTAAAAACATTCTTCCCCCCTTTTCCCCCATGGAGAAAAAAGAGGTATCCTTCTTCCAGAAATCAAAACGCATTTTACAGTATGCAAAACCCTATTGGCATGTCATCTTCTGGCTCTTCGTGCTTTCTGCAGTATTAGCCTTGCTCTCTCTGGTGGGACCATACCTCGTGAAGATCCTGATTGACGATGTCATTGTAGGGCAGGATTTGCAACTGCTCTTTACCATCATGGTTATCTTCATTGGCATTTTTCTTTTGAAAACCATTATTCAGGTCTACTACAACTATAAAACAGAAGCGCTGGAGGAAACCGTTGTCCTGGATGTGAAGAAGGAACTCTTCCAGCATTTAGAGCATTTAGATCTTGGCTTTTTATACTCCAAGCAATTGGGTGATATTCTAGTGCGCGTGGATGAGGATGTATATGGCATTCAAAGTTTTATCAATATCATCATTGATGGAATTGTCATGAACTTTCTCCTGACCTTATTCATTCTCATTATCTGTTTGCATCTAAACTGGAGGGTCACCTTAGCCTCTCTTACCTTTTTTCCATTCTACATTTTTGCACAGAAATATTTTGGAGAAAAAATTAAGCAACAGAAGAAGGTGGTCATAGAGAAGGATGCTGCATTATTGAGTTTTATTCAGGAAGGCATTACTTCTATCAAAGCAATCAAGGAATTTTTGCTGGAGAAACTTGCCTTGCACCGGTACACCACCAAAACCAGGGAATTGATCAAGCAGGATTTACGGTTGAACTTGCTCAGCAGTTATTCCACTGCTATTGTTGGTTTCATTACTTTCACTCCTCTTTTAATCATTCTCTGGTACGGAAGCTTCAAGGTGATTACTGGTGCATTGACTATTGGAAGCTTGATGGCATTGTATACTTATATTGGAAAACTGTTTGGACCCATTTCTAACTTGGGGAGCATTAACGTCGCTATTCAATCTGCCTTTGTTTCTGTCGATAGGGTCTTTGAGTTCTTAGATACCAAACCAAAGATTCAAGACAAGCCCAATGCACGATTGTTACGCAAAGTCTACGGAGGAATTGTCCTTGACCATGTTAGCTTTGGCTACGATAAGGACATCGTACTCGAGAACATTAGCTTTACGATCAAACCAGGAGAGAAGATTGGTTTAGTAGGACCTTCCGGAGCAGGAAAAACGACCATTGCAAATTTGGCGTGCAGGTTCTACGATCCCCTAAAAGGGAGAATTTTGTTGGATGGCATTGATGTACGAGACATTCAACTAAAATCGCTGCGAAAGCATATTGGCATCGTGAGCCAGGATATCATCCTCTTCAATGCCACCATCAAGGAAAATATCAAGTTTGGGAATATCCATGCAAGTGACGAGCAAGTTATGGAGGCAGCCAAATTGGCAAATATCCATGACTTCATCACCAACCTTCCGAAAGGGTATAACACCATCGTGGGAGAAAGAGGGGTGAATCTTTCCGGTGGAGAAGCCCAGAGACTATCCATTGCTAGAACCATTTTGAAGAGCCCTAGCATAATCATTCTGGATGAAGGAACTTCTGCCTTAGATTCAGAGACAGAGCAGAAAATCCAGGAGAGTTTCGATTACGTGACCAAAGGAAAGACAACCATCATCATTGCCCACCGACTTGCAACCTTGAAGAACGCAGACAAAATTCTTGTGTTGAAGGACAAGAAGATTGTTGAACAAGGCAGCTTCTCCTCCTTGATTAAGAAGCAGGGGCTGTTCAGCAGATACTATAAACTCCAATTCAAGATGCCCATTGCACCAAAAATACCGGTTCGATAATACCTTATTTTCAATACTCCAACATAGTAAATAACCAATAACTTTAAATAGTTCTCTGTCCTCTCCAGAAAGATGCTCTGTAAGGATCACCAGAAAACTGCTATTGGAACCTGCCAGTGGTGTGGCAAACTGTTATGCAAGCATTGCATTGGAAAAACCATGGCGAAGAAAGTATTTTGCATGGCATGCAGCAATGACCTTTCACCCTTCATCCAGACCTTGCAGCTCAAGAAGATGAAGGAAGAGAAGGAGAAACAGCAACGGAAATTGCAGTATAGGAAAATCATTGAAGGGTACTAACACTGTTTGGGGGTGTGTAGCGTGCGGAAGGTTTGGATACTCGTGCTTTGTCTCCTCTTCCTTTCCCCAGCACTTGCGATTGACGAAAGAGTAAGGAGGGATGAGCTAGAGATTGATGCCGTGCACTGCGGGCAGTATGGCCTCCTTCTGCGGAATGCCTGGAATGATTGTTTTGTGAGGATAACTGCAAAGGAAGAATTGCGCTATGCTTGGATGAGTTTCCGCATCATGGAATCCGGCTTTCACTTCCAAAGTTCTCCATTTTCTGTTTTGCGCAGAGGAAATTGGGAGAGAGCTGATCGAGAGGATTTTGACGCTACCCGTACAGAATTCGTTCCATTTTTTCTTTCTCAGAAACATCCGCAGGGAGATTTTCTGTTGGAAGTAAGGCTTTCCTCTGGCAGCATTCGACCTCCAGCAAGACTTAGGGGATTGCCCTTGTTCAGCAAGGTAAAATATGTTCCCATCTCCATACGATAAGGGTGTCGGGAAAATCCCAACGAAAGCTTTTTATAGGGGGGAAATATCTACGACACTGGGGGATGATCGCTTGAACAAAATCTTAGTGTGTTGTATCTTTCTCATTTTACTCTCATTGCCATTTACTCTCGCTGCTGAAGAAAGGCCATTGCGGAGCAACGAGCGAGCGAAAATGCGATTCCTTATAGACCAGCCGGGCCAGATTGCCTTGCGACACGACTACACAGACAGGAAGGCATTCTCCACAGAGATGTTCTTGCAGAGAAGCAAACAAAGCGGCTATTCCGATATCCAACAGCCAATAGGGGATCGATTCTGGCAACAAACAGGGATTTTCTTCACGAGTTATTGGAGAAGCCCCCAATGGGCAGCCATCAACATTGATGGTGAATAGCAAGGAAGGTGAAAGCATGCAAAAACTATTGATCATCGCGTTGGTTATACTGATGATAATGGAGAGCGCTCTGGCTGTTCATCTCAATCCTATGTGGGAGCAAAACAAGAGGAGATTTCTCGGCAGTACAGAAATTATGGAGGTCGTGGAAGATTCGTCTGGTTTTCATATCAATCCAGTGCCAAGGAGCATTATCGTCACCAGACCTGTGCAGCCGATGATGAAAACCCTTCCACAGGACCAAGCCCAGAGAGTATTGCTCTTGCGGCAGCAGTTCCAATCTGCTGGAAAGCCTATCTATCAGAAACCCAATACGCTCTTCACCGAGAGAGTCAGACCAGGGATTTGGAGAAGATTGCCAGGCAGAATTTAAGTCATTTTTTCACTATTCGGCTTGCCCCACCGGCCTTATACGGACTAAACCTTCCTTTCAACTTCTGGCTGGTTTTCTCCTCTGGTACGATCTCATACACCATTCTTTCATCATATCCGCAGCTATTGCAGACAATGCATTGGACTGTCATGTAATCCACTATCCTAATATTGTCGGATTTGCATCTTGGGCATATGCTCTTTGTTGGAATTTCAACCATGGTACTTCAAGTTCCTCAATCTCCCAAATGGATAAATTTTATCTGCTAGTACATACACTTCAAAACTACTTAAATCTTGCTGTAGATATGGGCTTAAAACCTCTTCCTTGAGAATATCCGAGCCTTCTGTTACTAAGCAGGCAGAGGGCATGACGATGAGTTTTTTCCTCTTGTATGTTCCAACTAAAAAGCATTTATACAATTCTACT
>JACOVN010000012.1 GCA_016177315.1 Candidatus Woesearchaeota archaeon | reverse complement strand
GTTCCAGTGTTACTGTTGTAATAGGATTAACAAATTCTTCTGTCATTGGCAATTATTGGAATAGCACGCAAATACAGATTAATCAAGGGAATTTCTCTCGGTGGATTAACAATACATTCAATGTTTCCACTGGAAGTCATGCGGTAGATGTTAATCTGGAGACGTATTTGAATTTCACTGGCAATAATATTTATTCTAGGGTCTTAACAGGAGCGGCGTTGTTGATAAGCTCCCACAACAGCAGCTTCTGGAACAATACCATTTACGGCTCTGCTAACGATAGCATTCTTCTTTCTTCCTTTGTCAATGCCACACAGAACGTTTTTTTCAACAATACCATCAACAGCAGCAGTGAATATGCTGTACGGGTTACCAATGGCACAAACAATATCTTCTACCGCAATCATTTCCTTGGCAGCAAGGGCATCAACGCTACTGTCGGGAACACTAGCTTCTGCGAAAATGGGATAGGCAATCTTTACAATGAAAGCATCACCCCTGCATTGATGGGCAGTGGAGACTGCGGGCAAGCAAATATTACAGATACTCTTAATGGCGCAACACTCTCTGGAATTGTGGTGGTGAATTGGACTGCCCAAAGCTCTTTCCAGAACGTGACCTACAACCTCTACCTGGATAACGGCAGCACTTTACTCGTTTCTACACAAGAATTAAATTTCAGTTGGGATACTGCTGGTTCCCCTGATGGTGCTCATCAGCTCTATCTCGTGCCCAATATCACTTCCTTTGGGTTGCGGTTCAATGCAACGACAAATCTCAGCGAGCAGTTTACGCTGAGTAATGCTGGTGCTGCTCCCCCCAATGTCTCCTATCCACTGCCATTCCCCAATTCATCTTTTAGGAATGGAACAAAGGTAGAAATCAGCGCTAATATAACGGATGACGGAAGACTGGATCGGATTTACGCTAATATCACCTATCCCAGCGGGGTAACGGTAAATATTACCATGTTTAATTCGACTACTGCATTTAATAATACCAATCCGCCCAATAACTTTAGTGTGCTCTTCAACGATACCAGCGTGACTGGGCTGTATAATGTTAGCTTCTTTGCGAATGACACGGATGGCAATGTGAACAACACCATTAAGACGAATTTTAGCCTGCAAGATCCCTGTGGGTGTCTCTTGGATAACGGAGGGACAGAGACAGGAACATGTAGAGTGGAGAATGGGTTTTGTACGAGCAGTGTGAATATCACAGTCAATCCAAATGCAAATCTTACCTTGATTAATACCACATTAAGAATGGAGACTAGTACGGAAGGGGCTATCGGAATACGGGCTCTTCAGCCTTCAGAACCTGGAACAAGAGGAGGATACCTCAACATCTCCCATAGCTCAAACATAACAAATGCCTCAGCCGCCTATAGCTTCATTATAGAGCAGAATACCAACTTCAGCATGACGGATTCTGTTGTAAGCGGGGTAGGATGGAGCCATGATACAGACAGAAGAGGCTTAGAAATAAGTTCAAAGGTAACGCAATTCAGGAATAATACCATCCAAAAAGGATTCTATGGGCTGGTGTTGCGGAGCAATAACAATACCATAGAGAATACTACGGTTAAAGAATATAGTGATCATGGTGCTGGTGGCTCTGCAGGCATTCTTCTTAACATATCCCATAATACTACTTTGCGGAATGTCGTGGTATTAAATTGGTTTAGTTCTCTTGATTTAATAGGAGGTATCAACTTGTTTGAGTCTCACAACAACTCTATCAAAGACAGCATCCTCATCAATTCAGGAAGTGACGACGGAATTTTAATTTCAAATAGTAACAGCACACTCGTCAATAACACTAAAATTATCAATGCAAGTGGCAATGGCATTTTTGTCAGGCAGAGTACGAACACCAACATCACGAATAACACGATAACACAAACTTCAGATACAACAGGATTTAGTGCAATAAGTATGCCGAGTGGCTCAAGCAGACCAGTTTCAACTCGCATTATTGGTAATGCAATCTATAATATTAGCAGTACGGTTGGTGCGCAAATCAATTGTGGTGATTGTATCATTAGTGAAAACATTTTCTTCAATAATTCAGAAACACCAGGCTTAATTCTTTTAAATTTCCCTGGCATAGGGAATATCACGAATAACACAATAAAGCATAACAATGTACCAATCGGGATATTAGTAGATGATTTTCCCCAAAATGAGCGTATACGAATGGTGGAAAACAATAGCATTATCAATAATAGCTTCTCGCGACGAGCAATAGAGATTACTGGTAATTTCACCACGGTACGCAATAATACGCTAATCAACAATACCGGCATAGGGATTTATACTGCAGGTTCTCCTGTCGGTTCACGATCGCTCCGTAATATAACTATCAGAGAGAATCTCGTTCGGAATCACGGGAACGATAGTGCAGAGCATTGGCCTATATATATTGGCATCAGTAATGTTACCATGGAACGAAACATCATTTTCGAAAATCGCGCGGTTCGAGATTTGTACATCGATACTGTTTCTAAGGTTAATGCCACGCTCAACCACTTCCTTAGCAAAGGAGTCAATGGAACAGATCTCGTGAATTCCTCATTCTGTAATCTAGTGGATAGTCTCTTAAAAGGCAACTTCTATAACGAATCCATCACTCCTACTTTCATTGGAACAGGAGATTGTGGCTTAGCCAACATCACCGACACCATCGACAGAGGCATTTTCAAAGGCAATATTACCGTTAACTGGACGAACCAGAGCAGCTTCAAGGAGATCATGACCTATAGTATCTTTGAAGGTAATGGTACGCTCTTCGGTACAACGACCTTGAATAACCTCACTATTAATACTTCCCAGATGCATGATGGCTTCCATATTTTGAGAATTGTGCCGAACATTACCGAATTCGATTTGCGCATCAATGCAACAGTAAATCTCTCAGAAAACTTCACTGTCGATAACTTCCCACCAGATATTAGGGTCAATGAATGGGGTGGGGATACTGCATACCCATACGAAACAACAAATAGAACACCGGAGTTGAATGGCACTATTATTGAAGACTTCGGCAACTGCAGAACCTCCAGAACGAATGAGAGCTTCGATAACATGGCGAATGATATCAACTGCACTGGAGGAAATCCAGATCCTGGCATTAGCTGCATTGTTCCAACAGATCTTGCTCCAGGATTCTATACCTATTTCGTTGCCTGCAATAGCACCTTAGGAAATAAGGATGGTCCTGATGGAACCAATCAGAATTTTACTATTGAAATCGTGGGGAATACCGAGTGCATTTTAAATCCCAGCTTTGCTGGAGTGAGCTTTGGAGAGATGGGACAGGATGCTGGGGGGTTAGAGGAATCGAATACAACGGAAGACGACAGACCAAGGCCATTGCTCTTATTCAACAATGGAACAGTATTATTTAATGTTACCCTCAATGCCACCAATCTCTGGAACGTCTCTCCTAATCCCTCCAATAACTTCCTCTACAGAATTGAGGATAATGAAACCAATAGCTTCTATGGCGCAGAAACCACAGACTGGGTGCAGATGCAGAGAGCTCGGGATAGTGCGACGACTGCTGTAGACAGGTTGCGGTATGTTAATGGGACAAATACCGCCAACACGATTGAACTAGAGTTGAATATTACCGTGCCTGTTGAAGAGGATCCGGGAGATAAGGACTCGAGCATTGATGT
>JACOVN010000071.1 GCA_016177315.1 Candidatus Woesearchaeota archaeon | reverse complement strand
TCTCCATGTTGCAGACAGTAATGCAGTTATCCTCCTTATCCCTGACCACTTCATACTCTATTTCCTTCCAACCTTGCAAATATTCCTCGATTAATACCTGCTTCGTGTAAGAGAAGGCTTTTTTCAGGATTTCCTCCAGTTCTCCCCTATTCCTCGCGAACCCGCTGCCTAACCCTCCCAATGCATAGGCAATCCGCACCATAATGGGATAGTGGATTACTTCTGCAACCTCCAAACCCTGCTGGATGCTCGTTACTGCCTTGCTCTTCGGCACCGGCAAGCGGATTTCTTTCAAGCGCTTCACAAATCTGTCTCTGTCTTCTGTATCGATAATAGCTTGGATGGGAGTTCCCAAAACCCGTACCTTGTATTTCTCCAAAATGCCTTTCTCGTACAATTCCACACCACAGTTGAGCGCTGTTTGCCCCCCAAAGGAAAGGAGGATGCCGTCTGGTTTTTCTTTTTTTATGACCTGTTCTACGAAGTATGGGGTAATGGGTAGAAAATAAATTTTATCTGCTAGTCTTTCGCTTGTTTGAATGGTAGCTATGTTCGGATTTACAAGAATGGTTTTAATACGCTCTTCCCTGAGCGCTTTGAGGCATTGGCTCGTTGAATAGTCGAATTCTCCTGCCTGGCCAATTTGCAATCCCCCCGAACCGACAATTAAAACTTTTTCAATCTTCCTTTTACTTTTCTTTGTCTTCTTCATCGAATCATCTCCACGAATTGGTCGAAAAGGAAAGCGGTATCTTTCGGTCCTGGATTGGCCTCTGGATGGAATTGTACAGAGAAAAATGGTTTTCTTTTATGCCTTATGCCTTCATTGGTGCTATCATTCGCATTCCGAAACCATGGTTCCCATCCTTGGGGTAAGGTTTTCTCCTCCACTGCAAAGCCATGATTTTGTGAGGTGACGAAGCAGCGATTATTGTCTAGATTGAGGCAGGGCTGGTTCTGCCCCCTATGACCATACTTCAGCTTGTACGTTTTTGCTCCAGCAGCTAAGGCAAGGATCTGGTTTCCAAGGCAAATACCAAAAATGGGGATATTCTCTTTCATCGCTTTCTGCATATGGTGGATGGTTGTTGTACACAGAGTGGGATCTCCTGGACCATTAGAAATCACAATGCCATCAAAATCCATGTCGAAGAAATTATAATCCCATGGCACGCGGATGACTTTTACTCCACGCTTGAGCAGGGATCGGATGATGTTTAACTTAACTCCGCAGTCAACAACCACCACCCTGAGATTGCCCTTGCCGTACACCTTCGGCTCTTGAATAGAAACGTGCTCTACTATGTTGATCTTGTTGGGGTCAAAGAAAGCATTGTCTTTTCCATTGACCATCATTTTTCCCAGCATTGCCCCTTTCTCTCTCAATCGCTTGGTTACTGCGCGTGTATCCACCCCATACATCCCTGGAATGCCATGCTCCTGCATCCACGCATCTAAACTCTTGATACTGCTCCAGTGATCGTACTGAAAGGAGTAATCCGAAATCACTAAACCAGAAATCTGGATTTTCTCTGATTCAAAATTTTGCAGCAATCCATGCACAACAGTATCTGCAGGGATACCATAGTTGCCTACCAGAGGGTAGGTTAAGACAAGGATTTGCCCTTTATAGCTGGGATCGGTGAGTGTTTCAGGATAGCCCACCATGCCAGTGTTGAAGACAACCTCGCCGGCAGCAGAAGTCTTGGCACCAAAAGAAAAGCCCCTGTAGCGAGAACCATCCTCTAAAACCAGTTGAACCCCCTGCATATCAAAAAAAGGTCATCAGAGTGGGTTGTTAATAAACATTGTGGTTTTGGAGATAGGGGAAGAAGTAATTTTGTAACTATTCTTAAATAATGATAAAGCTTTTAATATAGTGGATGGTATAGCCCTTCAAAAGGGGGCTGAGAATGCCGTTATTAAGCTTCTTAAAAAGAAAAAAGAGGGAAGAGGGGAGTGGTGCAGAAGAGTCTTCTGAGATGGAGCTAGATAAGCCTCCCAAGCCTCCAGAATTTCTCATCGAAGGTGGAACAGAGTTTCCTTCTCCAGAGGACTATGGAAAGCAGAAAGAGGAGGGAAAACCAAGACATGTCGATGACTTAGGAACACCGCCAGAGCAAGAATTGGAATTTCCCTCGCTGGAAGAACCAGAGGCACAAGCAAAGGCAATTCTGGAAAAGCCGGAAATGCAAGAGGAAAAATCTGCAGAAGTGCCAGAAGAACTGCCGGAATTGGAGGAGCCAGAGGCAGAATTTCCCAGTGTTCCTGTACCATTGGAGCATGAAGAGTACCAGGCTGAAGTAGAGCCAATAGAGAAGCCTGCAAAGAGGGAAAAGTACAAGCCAATGGGAGAATCCATCCTTATCGAACCTGGCCCCCTCTTTGTTAGTATGGATGGGTATAAGCTGATTTTGCAGAACATCGACAGGATTGTAGGGGATTTGCAGACTGCAGAGGAGAATACGAATAGCCTGAATATCGATAGAGCAAAAGAGGATGCAGTGTACGGAAAGTTCCATACCGCCTTGGAGCAATTAGAGAGGAAGCTTTCCTATATCGACAGGACTTTGTTTGAAGAGGGAGGTGCATGATGGAGAAAAGGCCCATCTTTGTGAAAATAGAGGAGTACAAGGATATTCGTAACATCCTGGATTTGGTCAAGGGTAAAATTGGTGAAGCGAGACATTTGATCGAGGAGATTGAGAAATTGCGGCATCAGGAAGCGCAGGAGCTAGACACGTGGAAGGGAGAAGTGGAAGATGTCCAGAATAGAGTAGATTTTATTCAGCGCAGTATGTTCGGTGAGTGAAATGCCTGAGGAAGATGTGCTGTTCATGAAGGTGGATGAACCTGTTGAAGTACGAAGGAACCTTTTGGAATCAGCAAAAATTACCATTCATTCTCTGCAACGATATGAGCGCTTTAAGAAAGTAAGGGAGGAAAAGGCAGAGAAGATCATTGCTTTGCGGAATGTGATGAAGGAGATTGAGCAATTATTTATTCAATTGAAGAGGGAGTTGCCGGATACAGAAATACATACCCCAGAAAGGGTTGAGCATCATGGGAAGAAAGTGGTAAAGACCAAGGGAAAAGTCAGGATGCCAGAGTATTCTTCTGAATTAGAGCAGCTGGAGAAGGAATTGAAGCAGATTGAGGCAAAGTTGAATGCACTTTCGTAAATGCTGTCTCTTGGCCTTCCTGAGCACGCTGATTTCCACCATCGTTTTTAGAAGAATTATTGTCCAAAAGAGGGTAGAATTTCGGAAACTTTTTTAAATGCCATGCTCCTTTTTCTCATAACCCATTGAGGGGGTGCCGGAGTGGCCAAACGGGACAGTGTGTCTAGGTCCGGTTGTACGGCACTACACGTCCATACTCAAGTACGTTGAATGACGAGGTTCCAACAGGAATCGATGAAGCATCGTTGGGCTATCTGTTAGCTTAGTGCTTGCCGGGGTTCGAATCCCTGCCCCCTCATACTCATTGAAAGAGGCCGTGTATGCC
>JACOVN010000064.1 GCA_016177315.1 Candidatus Woesearchaeota archaeon | reverse complement strand
CTGTATGCCTATCCGGTATTTTGCTCTCCTTTCTTGAAAACCATTATTTAGTGGTGACATACAAAAGCTTTAAATAGGGAAATGCCTTCCAAAGCTTTTATGAAAGTCCTGAAGGTGGGGGTGTATCACCATGACTGCTGGGGCAGCTTCAGCACGAAGAACTATCCAAGCCTGTCCATGACAGAGCTTGGGGCAGTCCATATTGTGAAGAAAGACCAGAAAGGGGTTTTGATAGACTGCTTCTGGCGCATGACTGCAGATACTCCAGAGGAAGTTACGCAGTATTTGGAGTATGTCAAAACATTGCCCCATATTAAAAAATTGAAGATTTATTTCCAGCGAGGCAATGAAGCGTATGCCTTTATCCAGTTTTTGAGCAGAACAAGTTCTTATGATTCTGTATTGAAGACGAATGCAGTTCCCATTGGCCCTATTGTGCAGGAGAAAGAGTTGGAAATCCATACTGTTGCAACAGAAAAGCCGAAGCAGACAGCAAAGTTGTTGAGTGAATTGGAAGCACTGGGAGAGGTAAAGGTCTTCAAGATTGCCGATTTCTCAGAGGAAAATGTATTGGAGAATTTAACCTTGAAACAGCAGAATGCCTTAATCCAGGCATTGCATAATAATTATTATACCTGGCCAAGAAAAACAACACTCAACGAGCTTTCAAAGAAATTAGGAGTGAAGAGGAGAACCTTCCAGGAGCATTTACGATTGGCGGAAGCAAAAGTTATTCCTTTTGCGATTGAAAAGCTGATGAAGGAGAGGAAGATTTAGTTTTGCTTTTCTAACATTTTCTCTAATGCTTTTTGTGCTCCTTGCTGATTACCTGCTTTGAGATAGAGTTCAAATGCACTATCAAAATCTCCATTGGTAAACAGATACTCAGCTTTTTCATTCAAAAGTTCTGGAATGACTTCTATGCCCATTTGTTCCATCATCTCTTCCCAATGGTAATAATCTTTCAAGAAACTCCTTTTCGCAATGCTTCGTGCTGCCATCTCAGCCTTATCGGTTCCGAGTGCACGATACGCATCGAAAGCTACATTAAGATCATTTTCTTCTACAGCCTTTCCCGCAACGCGACTAATATCTTCTGCACTTCCTACAGCAGTATAAGCGGAGAGTGCTGCATTTAAGTTTCCACTATTAAAGAAAGCATCCCCTCTTTCCTTAAATTGCGATGGAAGTGGCTCTTGTCCTCCCAGAATGGCTTGATAATCCTGGGAAATTCCTAAATCTCGCGCCAATGTTTGTCTTTCTGTTGGTTGTATTCCTACACGTTCGAGCATAAATCTAACGTAATCATGTTCTGATAAGAATGCTTTTGCCGCTACTCTTTGCATGGAATCTCTATCTTTCAAAACGTCATACAAAATGAAAGACCGAAAAAGAGAATTTTGGCTTTCTAAGGTTATGGCTGTGTTCCGCACTATCGTAGCGTCAGCAAATTTTTCATTGGCTTCCAAAACCCTTCCTCCAATGTGATCACTTGATGTAAAATTATTATAATCATCACAAATGAAATAAGGGATTTTTTCACCACAATAGCCCTCTCGTAAAGCTTGCCGGTAAGATTGTGCCTGCTGAGGCTGCCCTTCCGAGCTTTGCTCTTGCTTACCATTACAACCCACTGTTCCAACTACTGCCGCCAATCCTAGCGCAGCGCCCGCAAGGAGTGCTGTCATCTTTCTTTCCATTCCCACATTTCCCACCATGGCGTAGGAATAGGCAGTTCTACTTAAGATTTCACTGACATTTGGCAAGTGTTTTTTCCCTTCGCATCATAGAAAAATTTATAAACTTATAAGTTTATAAGTTTCGTATGAAAACCATAGCATTATCCGATGAAACGCATAAGAATCTGATGCGGTTAAAACTAGAGTACGATGCCAGTTCCAGTGACACACTTCTTAAAAGATTACTCATGGAACACAAGAAGCTGAAATTTCTGGCATTGAGCGGGCTGTTCAGAGAGCGAGCAAAGGCTAAGGGAATGACCGTAAAAGATATAATGGTGGAAGGCAGAAAAATCAGGGATGAACTATATGCCGAATGGTTCAAGGATTAACGTTGTTGTTGATACGAATATATATTTCATGGCTCTGTACAACCCATTTGGCAAGGCAGCCAAACTCCTAAGGGCAGCTATAGAAGAAAGGGTGGGGCTTTTTTCTCCTGATATTGTAAAAGAAGAGCTGACCAGAGTTCTGAAACGGAAATTGGAATTTAGTTCCCAAGAAATGGAAGATACGATAATCCATTTACCTGTTGCGTGGATCAGCTCAGATATGTATAGAGATTTTATGCAGGCGACCATCATAATAAAGCACAAACCAGACAGGCCCTTACTTGCAACTGCGCTGGTATTAGGGTGCGGTATAATAACTGCGAACAGAAGGCATTTTCTACCTGCGCGACGGCTTGCAAAAATATGGAATATTGACGAACTCCTGAAGAATATTGAACAGCGCAAGAGCGTCTCTTGAGAATACAATTAATTCAAAGAAGGCCATCGTAACATTTATATACCCTTAAGCCTTGAAACGCTTATTGGGGAAGGCATTGGCAGAGGAAGAAGGCTCTGATATTCTGAGATTGGGTGGTAATATAGAGTTAGCTGGCTTTCGTTCTGTTGATCGAGGAAAAATGGTGGTAGTGAAGAAAATGGTTGGGCAATATGCAAAGCTCATGAGTGAGCGAGCAGAAAATTTTGAGAAATTGCATGTTGTGATTTCTGGAAGCAGTGAAGCATTTGCGTTGGAAGCGAAAATGCTGCATAATGGTGGGAGGGAGATAGCCAGTCAAGGATCCGATGCAAATCTATTCTTTGCTTTGGATAAATGCCTGGGGAAAATCACTGAGCAGCTCGACTAATACCGGTCGATACTAATGGGAGTGCATTCGATACCAATCAGAAAATTCATTCGCCTTGTCAACCAAAGCAGCAGCAGTCTCCTCTAACTCACATTCGTTCGCTATTCTCCCAAGCACTGTTCCGTCTCTGATAAAGGGATATCCGGTAGTGCCATTCATCCGGTAGAAAACACCCATCAGCGATGCTACCGCTACCGCATTTCCCTGTCTCATACTCTCAGCCAGTTGCGGTAAGAACTTATAGGGAACTCCCACCTCTCCTGTCGGTGTTCCATAGCTTTGTAAGAGCCAGATTGCCAGCCGCTCTTCGAGTGTATTGCCGCGTATCAGGCCTTCTTGGAGAAACGAAGAATTATTCGATTTTTTGCTCTGTTCCAGGGCTGCTGCATACGTAGTCATCCTGGTTACTATATAATGGAAGTTTTAATATTTAAAACTTTCGCTTTTCTTGACTCTTGAGTGGTTAATTTATTTAAAAAGAATTGCTTAATACGGCTTATAAGCCTTATATTCTTGCTTTATAGGCATTCCAAAAACACAAAATTAATAAATTCCATTCCCTTTAGTTTTCACTGTGGTGAAGCCTATATCTGTTGAATTTTGGTGTTTTAAGGCTTAATGAAGGGGATTTTAAAATGGAAGATACGAGCTATAAGGCAGAAAGCATTCTGGTGCTGGGTGGCCTAGAAGGCATTAGAAAAAGGCCAGCAATGTACATAGGCTCTGTGGGCATAGAGGGCCTCCACCATTTGGTGTATGAGGTTGTAGATAACTCTATAGACGAAGCCATGGTGGGCTTCTGCACCTTCATCGAGGTTTCCATCAACCTGGATGGTTCTGTCACGGTCATGGACAATGGGAGGGGTATTCCGGTAGACATCCATCCCAAGTTCAACAAGCCTGCGGTAGAAGTTATTCTCACAACCCTGCATTCCGGAGGCAAGTTTGATAAAAAGGCTTACAAAGTCTCTGGGGGATTGCATGGCGTTGGCTTGTCTGTTGTCAATGCATTGTCCAAGAGGCTGGTGGTGGAAGTGTTTCGAGAAGGAAAGATCCATAAACAGACCTATGAGTACGGAAAGCCTGCAACAAGCCTGGAAATCATTGGAGAGGCTACTGAAACAGGAACCAGGGTTACGTTCTGGCCGGATGAAACCACTTTTCCTATCACAGAGTTTCATTATGATATCCTTGCTGCCAGGCTGCGGGAACTCGCATTCCTGAACAAGAAATTGAAGATTGTACTGAAGGATTTGCGGCAGAATAAGGAAGGAATATTCCAGTACGAAGGAGGCGTTATTTCTTTTGTGGAGTACTTGAATGAAAATAAGGTGCCATTGCACAAGCCATTGTACTTTGAGAAAGAGAAAGATGGCCTGCATTTGGAAATCGCCATGGCGTATAATAGCAGCTACCAGGAATTGGTGTATTCGTTTGTCAACAATATCAATACGAGAGAAGGCGGAACACATCTTATTGGCTTTAAGGCTGCATTGACAAAAACCCTGAACAAGTTTGCCGAGCAGTATGACAAGGAAATGAAATTATCTTCTGACGATGTGCGGGAAGGACTGATTGCAGTCGTTGCTGTGAAAATTCCAGAGCCGCAG
>JACOVN010000063.1 GCA_016177315.1 Candidatus Woesearchaeota archaeon | reverse complement strand
ACTGTTCTGCCAATAAAAATTAAGTAGGTAGACCTTCTATCAGCATGTTGCAATAAATGCCAGCCATTGAGGTCATGCCGACCGGATTCAACCCCCTGACGGCATGGCCTCATACCTTATACTGGCAGAATGGTGATGCAACCATGCAAACCATCATCCATGATTGGCAAAGGGGAGTGATGCTATGGCTCTTCCTTTCGAGGAAGGGCAAAGCAGTGATGAACAAAGGTGATATAGAATATGAATACATTTCATGATGAAACACAAAAAGCCTTGAAAAGCTTTGAGCGTGCATTAGAGCACGTTGTTGTTGCGAATGGCAACACCGATCAGGCTATAGGATCCTTGCTCACGGAGAAGGTGAGGTTTGATGAAATGCAGCAACGTGTCCAAAGATTGTTGCAGGCAGCACCGTATGGGCAGGGAGAAGATTTAAAAAGGCTCCATGCCCAAGCAACGGAATTGGATAGGAGGTATGGTATAGTCATGAGGCATCTTGTACCAATACCACAAAGAGGTTCACGTATCCAGGCTTATGTAACTTACCTAGAAAATCAACCAACATTGTATTACTGATAAAAGAGGTTACAATAAAAACGGAGGAACGAAAAATGAAAGCGCTCTACACGATATTTTTTGTTAGCTTATTGCTCTTGGCTAACCTCTTTTCTGCAGTTGCCCAGGAAGGGGCAGTAGAGACAGGAGGAGAAGCAACCATGGAAACACAGTCTGCCGAAACCCAGGCATCTGCGAATCTGGAAGCAGAGGCTGGCGTAACTCCTGATCAACCAGCACTGTATGGACTGGAAAGAGCTATGGAAAGATTAGAGCTGCTCATTACTCTGAATAAAGCTGAGAAAGCCAAGAAGGGGCTGCAGCATGCCAGGGAAAGATTGGCAGAAGTACAGATCATGATTGCGGAGAAAAAATTAGATGCAGCAGCCAAGGCAGAAAAGGGACATGCAAAAGCATTGGTAAAGGTAAAGGAAGCCGTTATTGCTTTACAGGCAGAGAGTCCGGAAGAGGAATTGGAAACACAAATTGAGATTGAAAAAGAATTAGAGGCCCAGGAGCGAGAGGCCGCAAAAATCAAGACCAAGATTATGATTGAGTTTGAAGGAGAAATGACAGAAGAACAATTAGCTCAGCTACGAGCCTTGCTGGATTCCTTCGCTGCCAATGCCGGGGATGTGAAAGTGAGCATAAAGTCTCAGAAAGAGAAGACCAAGATTAAGATCAAGGCCAAGGGGGAAAAGACCGATGAAGAGGTGGAGGATCTCGAGGCAGAGGTAGAAGAGGAAGTGGAAGCAGGAATTGAAGACAAGGAAGAATTAGAGATCGAGGCAGAAGCAGAGAAAGGAATGACCAAGGTGAAGATTAAGATTGGAGAGAAGAAGGCAGAATTCATGCTGCAGACAACCAATCGGGATGAGATTATTACAGCTATTGCCGCAAAATTCGGTTTGACAGAAGAGCAGGTTGCTGCTGTATTGGAGTTTGAGGTTGAGGAAGACGAAGAAGCAGAGATCGAGGATGCTCCAGCAGAGGAGAAGAAGGGCAAAGCCAAAGGAGCAGGGGAGCAATCAACCAGCGGCAAATCCGGGAAAGGCGGAGAAGAGGATGATGAGGACAGTGATGACGATGAAGAAGATGAGGATGAGGAGAATGACCTTTCTGTTAATGCAGGGATAACTGCAGAGGTCAATGCCCCATAAATTTTTCTCCTTCTACCATCTTTTTACTTTTTTAAGACGAGAATATTTCCCCTTCCTTTCTTAATCTTCTCTAATTTTCCCTTACTGTCCAATTCTGCAATCACCAAGCTAATCTTTGCCTCAGAAAATGGAAATTCTTTACGTAAATCCTTCTGTGTCATTCTCCCTCCGGCCTTCTGCAAGATGTCCATGACTTGCTCTGCCACGTCATCCTCTCTTAGCTCTTCTGCTTTTCCACGCTCTTCCTTTCCTTGTTGCTGTTCTTCCCCTTTCCACTCTTTTCTCCTCCAGAGCCAAAGCAAGGTCAATACAACAGTAAGAATCAGAACAACCATAATCCAGAGATCAAAACCTTTCTGTTCCTCCTCGAGGAAGAGTTGCTCTTCCAAGTCTAATTCTGCAGCATCGAAAAGTTCCTCATCTTCCTCAAGCTCAGGGAAGAGGAACAAATCTAGGGTATAGCTTCCCTCTCCAGCGACGATAATCTCTTCCTCTGTCTTCTGTACCTCCCCATCGACAACATACAGGGCAGTAATAGTATAATTTCCTGAAGGAACTTGGAGCGTATACGTGCCATCAAGAGTCACCAGTCGCTGCTTCGGCATAGTATTCACTTCAATGATTACGGCCTCAAGCTGTTCCAAAGCAGCATCATAGACGGTTCCATGAATCTCTGCAGCCTGCACGACGCTCATGAGAAGTAGTCCAAATACTATGCAAGGAATCCATCGTTCCATGATGACTTCTCCTCTATTCTGCTATAAAAATCTTTCCTTGAAAAATAGAGACAGAATAAAGCTT
>JACOVN010000060.1 GCA_016177315.1 Candidatus Woesearchaeota archaeon | reverse complement strand
CCTCTGCTCTGTGTTGAGGTGGGAAGATGAAAAATGTATGCTCCCTGTTGCTCTTATTGATCTTCATCGTTAGTTGTACTCCCGAGGAACTCCTCTTAGGAGAGCTTCCGGCAGAGAAGGAGGATATTTCTTATGTGGATGTGGAGAAAGCACTGGAAGCAGGAGAAGAGCAAAAGCCTGCGCAGGAAGAAATGCCAGAAGAACCAGAAACAGCAATTGAAGTTGAGGAGGAAATTGCCATTGAGCCAGAGGAGCCTGAGCAAGGCGTTGGGGTTGAGGAACAGGCTATTGCAGAAACGAAGGAGGAGTATGATAAGCTCATTACTGTGGAGGAAGGCCAGTTGGTGAAAATCCCTGTTCGCGCAAGAGATCCAGATGGGGATGAAGTCAAATTAAAGTTTTCCAAGCCTTTGAACGAGAATGGGGAATGGCAGACCAAGGAGGGGGATGCCGGAGAATACATGGCGACGATTACTGCTTCTGATGGAAAAATGACAGTCGAGAAAAAGGTAAAGATTGTCGTGACAGAATTAAATGAGCCTCCAAGAATTAAACCTATTCCTGATGTGACCATCAAGGTTGGAGATACCATTCGCTTTGAGCCAGAAACAGAGGATCCGAATGGAGATGAAGTAACCATTGCCTATTCTGGATGGATGACCAATGCAGAGTATAAGGCAACGAAAGACGACATTGGAGAGCATGAAGTGATTATTACTGCTTCGGATGGAAAACTGAAGGACAAGAAGTTTGTCAAGGTAACGGTTGTGGCACGGAATGATCCGCCGGTTATTGAACCGATGGCAGATATTACTGTCTCTGAAGGAGATACGATTAAACTGCAACCAAAAGTGAAAGATCCGAATGGCGATGAAGTAAAGATTACGTACTCTGGTTGGATGGCGAAGGATACCTACACAACCAATTTTGAGGACGAGGGGGTACATGAGGTGATTATCACCGCAAGCGATGGGGAATTGGCTGCAGTGGAGAAAATAACGATAACGGTAAAAGACAGAAATAGAGCACCAAATATTAGTATTGAATTACCATAAAATACAAAACCAGAGAGCCAGAACTTATACTGGAGTTGGAGTGAATAAAATATTAGATGGAGGATTGATACTATGTGGATCTACGATGCTAGAGAGATAGATGGAGAAGAGGTAGGTGCTCATGGAGGATTTGCAGACAGTGGTGCTGGCGCTGCAGGGGTGTCCAGGGCGACGAAAGGAGAAGGAGAACCGGCCACAGAGAAGAAAATGCTCGACGGTCTTGTTGCCATCGTCACCGGTGCCGGTGGACCAAAAGGGCTGAGCTTAGGAAGGTCGTATGCAGAGGGATTGGCACAGCAGGGTGCTGCTGTTGTTTTGAATGATGTGATGAGCAAAGGTGGATTCTTGCTGGAGATTGAAGATAATATTCGTACAAAAGGGGGTAGAGCTATAACTGTTCCTGGAGATATTACCAATCCATTGAATGTAGAGCAGATCGTAAGCACGGCCATGTCGGAGTATGGAAGAGTAGATATCCTGGTGAATAATGCTGGCATCGGTAGGGATGTTAAATTTCCAGAGATGGACAGAGTAAGGCATTGGGATCCTGTCATAGCAGTGAATCTCCAAGCATGGTATCTTTTAACGCAGAGAGCTTTTGCAGCGATGCAGCAAACTTCAGAGCAGAAACCTGAGCCATACGGTAGGATTATCTCCATTGCTTCCCCAACGAATGTGATTGGAAATTATGGACAGGTAAACTATGGAGCAAGCAAAGGAGCGATCATGAGTGCAGCGCTGTGCTTAGCTGTAGAGCTTATGAAAGAGAGCTATCGAGGAAAAATAACCTCTAATGTTGTTATTCCTATTGCTAATACAGAGATGACGAAAGGCGCATGGCAGCACTTGGGAATTCCAGCAGAAGTCGCTGCAGAGCAATTCCATCCAGACTTAGTTGCCCCTATGATTGTAGCCTTAGCATCTCCGCAAGCTGCGGATAGGAATGGAAGAGTGTATGTTGCTCGGGGAAATAGGTTCCAAGAAGAAGTTCCTGTATTGAGCGAAGGTATGCAGTTCGATGGAACAACTCCTGTTTCCCCTCAGGCGATTCTTACCAGTATGGATAGGATAAGCTATTCTGGGCCAAGAGCGACTATGCGGCAATTTTTGAAGGTGGGTTAGTTATTTAAAAAGTTTCTTACTCTTCCTTTTTTTCCTCTTCAAACTCTGCAGAGCTGACATCCATCTGATTGCTCTTCACCGTTATCTTGGTTCCCTTCTCATCCTTGCATGTGACAATAGCCCTTGGCATTCTAAAGTCTCCCAGAATTCCCAATTTCGATTTAACGGAATAGGCTAGAATTCTCTCCTCATAGGATTCCATCTTGCCAATGTTCCACTTCAAAATAATGCCGTCTTTGCGCTGCACGACTTTGCTTGGCCGCATCTCTCCAATCTCAGCGCCTTTCTTGTAGGTTGCAATGCTGGGAATCTTGTCTACCACTTCGACTGCATGGTATTCTCTATTGGTCCTGTTCTTGATCGTTAAGCCAACTTTCAACTCCACAATGCCTCCTTCAAAGGTTTTGATATCCTGCGATTCCTTCAATATAACGAGAGGATCCTTCATCATGTAGGCCACATAGGCAAGCACAGCAATGATGAGGAGAATGAGCAATGGTGTTCGATAGCTTGTCGTGATCGTACTCTCCTTGCTCTCTCCTGGGTTGAGCAACAATTCCCAGACAAACTGTGGTTCGTTGCCTATTACTTCAATCTGTGCAGAGGGCGCTGTCTTGCTCAGCAACCTCTCCAAGGTGCTGACAGGAACTTTCACCCATTGCTGCTCAGCAACATTCTCGTTGTTGGTTACAATAATATGCCGGATATTCTTCAGGAAGCGCTTTTCCATCTTTTCTTCCATGGAGAAGGGAATTCTGTAAGAGACAATTTCATACTGCATGGTTTTCCTGTACAGCATGCCATCCTTGCCAGAAATTTCCACGGTCCATTGATCCTTCCTTGGCTGTTGATTTTCCGCAAAGCGAATGGGGAAGTCTACCGTCTTTCCTTCCAATGAACCGATGGTGATCTCTGCATCCTCATCAAACAACGCACTTCGCAGCACCACTCTCAAGACGCCAAGATCCCGCTTGTTATTGTTCTGGATGCTGAGTTTAAACGAGTATACATTCCTCGGATCAATGAATTCTGGGGCCATGATACTGATGTTGGCATCGACAAACTGGGCTGCTCTCCAGCCTTCTGGTAAAAGAGTGACTTGCAGGATGGTACTTGCTGTTACGCCAGATTCCTGCATTCTCGCATGCAATGCAATGTTATGGGGTTTATAGGGATCGGTGAGCAAACTCGGACTTGGCTTCAGAAGGTACTTTGTTGTTTTGATTTCTCCTGGCGCCATGGGAATGCCAGAAGCGAGATCGGACGTTGGCTTTGTTATCGAGCTAAACTCCACCCCTTCCTCCTGGATGGAAAGCATGATGGTATCAGATTTCCGCTGGTTGCTCTTTACCTGTATCTCAAATTCTGCCCATTCTCTGGGTTCTATCTTGTCCTGGACAGGCTTGTTGGTGATCTCGAGTGGGGCATAACCAGCAAAGCCAACTGGCTGAATCACCTGGGCAGCAGCAAGGCAAAAAGTCAAGAGAAATGCCAGAATAAAGCTTAAAACCATCATCTTCTGCATCACAACACCGCCTCTTAGCCAATCCCTTGTATAGCACTCCTCTGGGGTGATGGGGGTATTTAAATGTTGTTGTAGAGGCGAAACCCGAGAAGGCTGAAACAGAACTCTCAATCTCAATTTTCCTCAGTGCTTAAACAGCCTCACTCCGGTAAACACCATCGCCATGGTATGTTCATTGGCAGCATCAATAACCTCTTGATCCCTGATAGAGCCGCCTGGTTGGATAATGGCGGTAATCCCTGCCTTGGCAGCTTCATCGACTCCATCTCTAAAAGGGAAGAATGCATCTGAGCTCATGACTGCTCCTTTTGCCTTTTCTCCAGCCTTTCTTGCTGCAATAATGCTGCTATCCACTCTGGACATTTGCCCTGCGCCAATACCAATGGCAACTTGATTTTTGACAAAGACGATAGCGTTGGATTTTACATGCTTGTTCACTTTCCAGGCAAACAATAAATCTTTCATTTCCTGTTCTGTTGGTTTTCTCTTCGTTACTACTTGAATTTTGTTCAAGTCCAGCTTCGGGAATTGCCGCGTTTGCACCAGCAATCCTCCAACCACTTTCTTCAAATCCATGGTGGATTCATCCTTGGTAATGCGGCCTGTCTCCAGGATTCTTAATTTCTCTTTCGTCTTGAGCAGTTCCAATGCTTCTGCATCATAGCCAGGGGCAATAACCGCTTCAATGAACTTTGGCTTCATCAGCTCTGCGGTTGCTCGATTGCAGGGATGGTTCATGGCCACAATGCAGCCATACGCCGCCATCGGGTCCACTGCATACGCCAAGGCAAAAGCCTCTTCAATCGTTTTTGCAGACGCAACCCCACAAGGGTTGGTGTGCTTGATAATGGCAACGGTTGGCTTCTCAAAGTCCTTCACCAGCTCAAAGCCGTCATTCAAATCCAGAACATTGTTGTAGCTCAATTCAATGCCGTGCAATTGCTTTGCTCCAGCAATGCAGGTTTCCTTCAATTCTAATTCCTTGTAGAAAGCTCCTTGCTGATGAGGATTTTCTCCATAGCGCAAATCTTGAATTTTCTCATACTCTAAGTTGATATGTTGTGGGAATCCCTCTCCCTGCAGAAATGCAGAGATGATAGTATCATAATGGGAGGTGTGCTGAAACACTTCATTGGCCAGTTCTCTCCGCAAGGCAAGAGGAATGCTACCCTTCTGTTCCTTTAACGCTCGAATGATCGGACCATATTTTTTCGGATTGCAGACAGCAACAACATTCTCATAATTCTTTGCAGCAGCCCTCAGCATGGAAGGCCCTCCAATGTCAATATTGTCCAGTGCTTCCTTGAACTTTACCTTGTCCTTCCGGATCATCTCTTCAAAAGGATACAGGTTGCATACTGCCATATCAATCAAAGGAATGTTGAGCTTTTTTAATTCCCCCATGTGCTCCTTATTCTCTCTCACTGCAAGGAGGGCCGCATGAATTTTTGGGTGCAATGTTTTGACTCTCCCGCTGAGAATTTCTGGAAAGCCGGTAAAATCTGAAACCCTAGTGACTCTTACTTTATTCTGTTCCAAGAGCGTAGCAGTGCCCCCAGTGGAGATAATTTCTATGCCTAGCTTTTCCAATTCCTTGGCAAACTCCACAATGCCTTCCTTATTAGCAACCGAGAGAATGGCGCGCTGGATTTTCATGCCAGAATCCTCACTTGGTTTCCTTCCACCTGTAACTTTCCATCAAAAAATAATCGAATGCCCTGCAGGATGATTTCTTGTTCTGCCTTCTGGACTCTCTCCTTTAAGGTTTCTGCTGTATCCTGCTCTTTCACCTCGACAGCCTTCTGCAAGATGATGGGGCCGGTATCTTCTCCTTCATCCACAAAATGCAGCGTACAACCACTAATCTTGCACCCTCTCTTTAAAACTTCTTCGTGTACATTCAAATCCATGCCGCCAGCAAATGCCGGCAAAAGGCTGGGATGGATATTCATAATCCTATTCCTGTACCTATTGGCAAACCAGGGAGACAGATACAGCATATAGCCAATCAAAACAATGAGCTCAACCTTTTCCTTGTCCAGGATTGCTGCAATCTCCTTGTCGAATGCCTCTCGCTCTTTCCCTTGCGAAGGAATAAGGTAATGGGGTATGGTATGCTTTTTTGCCCTTTCCAACGCTCCACACTCCTTATTGCAGATAACGATCAGCCTTGCCAATAGCTTCTTCTGCTCGATGGCGTCCATAAGAGCCTGCAAATCTGTTCCTCTGGTAGAAGCCAATACCGCAATCGTGTGCAAGGAGTCCACCCTGAAAAACAGGATGCGGTAGAGATTTATATATCTTTTGGGAAAAGATTTTTAAGCAATCGTGTTCCTCTCCATAAAATGATATATGCAGCATCGGCGATTCCGCAGGCTTTCCAGGCAAAGGGGTGGGAGTTGCTGGAAACAGACCGACACCATACTCTTGAGCAATTGCTCTGCTCCGATTCTGCTGCAGAGATACGCCCCGGGAAGAGCTATTTGACCGTCCCAGACAGAGGCGTTCACAGAGTCGTGGAGCGTGTGCGGCAGTTAATCCTTCTTGCCCGACAATCGAATTACCCTCACATTCTTCATGCAGGCACCCTTCTTCCCTTCGAAGGCTTCTCTCTGCCAACAGAAAGAGTTGTCCTCCTTGTTGTTCCTGAGCAGACCAGAACCTATGGGTTAGGAGGGCACATTGTTGCTGAATACCACGCAGAGCGTGAATTGAGAGAACTTGCACTTCCTGCCTTTCTTGCTGCTCTCTCTACATTACCGAGTTCCGCTGAATTCATCCCCCATTCTAGCGAAGATGGGAACTAGCTTTTCCTCTCTTCCATCCTCTCGTATGCTTCTAAGGTATTCTCCAGCAGACAAGCAATCGTCATAGGCCCCACTCCCCCAGGCACTGGTGTGATGAAACCTGCCTTTTCTTTCACAGTTTCAAAATCCACATCTCCAACTACTTTATCATTTACTCTATTGACTCCAACATCAATCACGATGGCATGTTCCTTCACCATTTCTGCAGAAATTAATCCAGGCTTGCCTGCAGCAACAATGAGGATATCTGCCTGTCTTGTCATTCCACCTAAATCTTTTGTTTCTCGATGGCATACCGTTATGGTTGCGCCCATGTTGAGGAGTAAAATGGAAATGGGCTTTCCAACAATGTTGCTTTTTCCAACAATGGCCACATTCTTCCCCAGGATTTGCATTCCAGTGGAATTAATTAATTTTATTATTCCCTTTGGCGTGCAGGGAATAAAGGTAGGGTCCCCAATCAACAATCTGCCTTCGTTGTAGGGATGGAAGCCATCCACATCTTTGGAAGGAGAAACTGCTGCTTGAATGTTCTTCTCATTGATATGCTTGGGCAATGGAAGCTGGACGAGAATGCCATGAATATTTGTATCTCTGTTCAATTGGTCAATCACCTGCAATACTCTTGCTTCTGTTGCATCTTCCGGAAGCTTATGCTCCTCTGAATGGAAGCCCACTTCCTCACAGGCCTTTGCCTTGAAATTCACATATACTTTAGAAGCAGGATGCTCTCCAACCATCACCACAGCTAGGCCAGGCTTTTTCTTGAGTTTTGCAACCTTCTGCTTGATACTATTCCTTATCTGCTCTGCTAAGGCTTTGCCGTCGATGATGTTTGCCATATCTTTCGTTTTCTTTTTTCCGTTACCGATACACCAAAAACTCTTTCGCTAATGCAATAACCTCTTCCTTAATCTTTTTCAATTTTGCCTCATCCTTATGATTTCTAATAACCATTGCAATCCATTTCCCAATCTGCTGCATCTCTCCTTCCTTCATTCCTCGCTGCGTTAAGCACGGCGTTCCCATTCTGATGCCAGAGGGATCAAAAGGGCTTCTGGAGTCATAAGGAACCATGTTCTTATTCACGGTGATGCCTGCCATGTCCAATGCAGCTTCAGCCTCTTTGCCTGTTACTCCTGTTTTTGTTAAATCAGCCAGAATAAGATGATTGTCTGTTCCTCCAGAAATCAAATCAATCCCTTCTGCCATCAACGTCTCAGCAAGAGCTTTGGCATTCTTCACAATCTGCTTTGCGAAGTTTTTGAATTCTGGCTTTAATG
>JACOVN010000016.1 GCA_016177315.1 Candidatus Woesearchaeota archaeon | reverse complement strand
GCTTATAAGCAATGCTTCTCTGCTTTTCCAAGCATGGAGAGGCAGCGAATTACGGTCATTAAAATCAGAAGGCCGGTGCACGATGCCTTAAATGAAGATTTGCAGTGGTTCGGCTCTTCTCTTGGCTTATTTGGCTTGCGGGACAAGGATAAGTCCTGCTTCAGAATTTTCATTGAGTTGGTAAAAAGCCTGAGAAGCAGGGAAATGCTCAGCTCGGATAATCTTGCCCATCAATTGCATTTAAGCAGAGGAACGGTTGTTCATCACCTGAACAAATTGATGGAATCCGGCATGGTCGTGCATGAGAGGAGAGGGTACATACTGAGAACTGGCAACATGGAGCACATTATTGAAGAGTTGCAGAAAGATTTAAATAGAGCGATGGGAGATTTGCTGCGAGTGGCAAAAAAGATTGATGACGAGCTGGAATTATGAATAAAAAATTAACCAAGAGCGCTAATCCCATTCTGTGCGGGGTTTGCGGAGGGATTGCAGAGTACTTTGACATTGACCCAACTATTGTAAGGATAGGCTGGGGTGTTTTGACAGTCTTCAGCATGGGATTGATGATTATTCTCTATTTGGTTTGCTGCGTTGTGATGCCGAAGAAATAGAATGCATTAAATCACTTCTTCTAACTCCACATCCACGTCCTCAAAATCTGGAGGGGTTACTTCCTCTTCTGTCTCCATCGGCATTTCTGCCGCCGGCGCAACAGGAATTGGCTCTGGTGCCGCTATTGCAGGCGTTTCATTCACTGGTTCTTGAGCAACTCCTCTGGGTTCTTCCTTTTTCTCCCCTTCTCCGCGGAACAAGAGAATAATGAGTAGAGCAAAGATAGCAGCAAGAATAATCCATTTCCAAGGAATCTGCTTCTTGAACGGATCTATTGGCTTTCGTGCTTCATAATCCACTATACACACCATGCTCAGCCTCCGGTTGCATTCGTGCTCTCATTCACGGTAGTATTTTCTGCTGTTTCCTCTTCCTTCGCTTCTGCTGCCTTTTCCTTTGCTCGCGCAATGCGTTTTTCTAATGCAAGGATCTCCACCTTTACCTTTTCCAAGTACTTGTCTGCATTCTTCTGATCCCCTTCGGTAAAGGATTGCTTTGCCGTATCCAACATTTCTACTAGCTCTGCTTCCTCTTCCTTCAGATCCTCGTAGGTGGCTGTCCCCTCTAGCTCTGCTGCACCATCTGCTAATTGCTTTCTTACCTGATTGAGGGCATCTTCTACAGCTTCAAATTCTGCTTCATAATCCTCTATTGTCTTTCTTTGTTCTAATGCCTTCTTGATATCCTGGAACTCCTCTTTTACCCCTTCAGCCAAATGCTGGAAATCAAACACCTCTCCTTCCTTGCATTCCTGGATAGGAATATCCTTGCAAGCAGTGTGCATTTCTTCTAAAGCAGCAAGGAAATGATCTCTCTTCCCTGCAATATTCCTAACTCTATCTAAGTATTTCTCCGGATTGTAGAGTCCTCCTTGCTCTTGCTCTTTTACTTCTTTCTCCAATCGTTTTGTATAGGTGCAGATAGCCCTATTCAATTCTGAGAGAAAGTAATCCTTCTCCCCTTCTCTTGCCCTGGAAAGCAGTTCATGGAGTGTATTCCTATTCATCGTAAGAATATCTTGAACAAATTTCTTCATGTCCCGTATATCCTTCCGTTCTTCTATTGCTTCTTTAAATGCTCGAATCAGCTCCTGCATTTTCTTAACTATTTCTTCCAGTTGCCCATAATCAACAGTAGTCTGGCCCTCCTGCATGTGTTGGAGAAATTCCTCTTTCATTTGCTGCAGGGCTGCAGTATCAATTCTGTCCTGCAGAGAATCGATAATGGCTTCCATCGCCAATTTTCTTTCGGTTGCATGGTAGAGCAAATACCGCTGCCTTGCTTCCAGCTTTTTCTGCTGCAACTCTTCCTTGCTGAGACAGGTTTCCTGCGCAGACGCAAGGATTGCAGAAATCAAAAAAATAAATAGAATTCCCAGAACAACAGCCCCTTTCTTTCCCATAACTCCTTTGAAGGTTTCCAGGTATATAAAATTAACCTAGAGGCTGTTGTCTAGTATACCACACCAAAGCTTTAAATATAGATTATTACTTGTAAATAGTAAAAATGGAAAGCTCGGTAGTTCGGAACCCTTTAAACGGAGAAAGAGCTAGGGCCTTACTCGAAGATGCACAGAAAGGAGATTTATGGTACTGGAAAGCGATAGGTCTAGAGCGCGCCATAGAGCTAGCAGAAAATAGGGGAAAGGGGGTGCGTATTGGGATTATTGATACAGGAACGAATCAAAACCATCCAGAACTACAAGGGAGATATGAGGGTGGAAGAAATCTCGTTGAAGCTGATAGCCTTGAGGAGGTTTTTGATGATGACGGGCATGGCACGGCTGTAGCTTCAGTGATTTGTGGGAATAACATCGGTATTCTATCTGAGGCCATGTATGTCTCTATTCGGGTAGCAAATAAAGATATCCGAAGAGCTGAAGAAAAAGATAGTCAAGCAATTGCTACAAGGTTTGGTATACAGCTCTTTGTAGCCATATCACTATGTAAAAGATTCCATTGCGATATAATAAACTTTAGTATCGGTACATGGGCTCATGATGAGAGCTTAGAAAATGTCATTCGTGAGGCTTACGATGCCGGAATTCTTTTAGTAGGAACTGCTGGTAATTTTTATGTCGGGCCTTTCTTTCCTGCTGCTTTTGGAAAACCTGTCATCTCAGTTGGCGGAATAGAAAAACGCATCAGAGAGAAGAAAGGAGGCTATGTAAGATACGAACCGACAAGCATCTGGCCTACACTTGATATTCTTGCTCCTGCAGAAGAAATTATGGCTGCAGATAACGACATGGATGGAGGTTACAAGATAGCTGAGGGAACATCGTTTGCAACAGCTATTGTTACAGGAGTGTGCGGTCTTGCAATAGGCTACTTAAAAGAAAAGGGGAGGAAAATAGATCCAGAAGCTTTACAAGAACAACTCTATGCCAGTACTAGAAAGGTAGAAGCCGATCAGGGCGCCGTCAGAAAAATGATGCTTGCCTATGACCCCACAGCACCACTCTTTCATAATGGACAGGTTATGGAACAGTCCATGTTTGGGCACGGTATGCTTGCCGCAGATGCCTTTTTGGAGAGGGTAAGAAAGAGTTAAAAAGTTCCAAAAGGTTCATATAGATGGAAAATCTACCTTATATTATGGCCTACAACCCTTCAAGTCTGGACAAGAGAATTAGAGATGTTGTTACAGCATTTCCCTTCACTGTAGGTATTTCGGTAAAAGAACCGTATCGTGAAGTAGCACATGAAAAGAGACTGAAAGAATTTTTTGCATTATGCGGCTGTACAGTGCAAATGTATCCTGGACCATTAAGTGAGATGCCGGCTTATCATTTTGAAATTCCCGATGAACAAAGCCTTGAGGAACTCATGCGTGCATATAAACTTCCAAAAAACAGGGACATGGTTGACAGTGTCCTAGGTGTAAGCACAGGAAAACAAGAGCCAGTTGCAGCTTCTCTACAAAGACGCTTACGTATATACTAATCCTAAAACAGAAAGCTTTTAAAGAATTCTAAATTCCTGCTTGCTGGACAGGATAGGCTGGAGCGTTAGCCCTGCTCTGTTACTGCAGATGGGCTTCATGGCAGAGCCAAAGCCGGGAGAGCGGTCTCCGTATTGCTCATGGTCTTGGCAGGACTGTCGATCCTCTGTCCTGATGGATTGGTCTTTATGAGAACCTAGTCAGGCGGGGAACCGAGCAGCTATAATCGTTGAGATCGGTGCTGTCAGGGTCGCAGAGGGGAGGAAATGCCAAGGTCAACCATTGGTAGTATGGTTGATCCACCTCTTGGCGTTCCTGTCCGCTTTTCCTATACTGAAACCAAATACAAAGGCTTCTTCGCAATCTTTATTGTTGCAGTCGTTCCTTTTGGCACGGCATACGGTCTGCTCAACGCATCCACGACAACCATGTTGTTGTCATCCAAAGAGGTTATCTTCAAATACCCTTTCTTTCCAATAATGCCCCTCTTTATTGCATACCGCTCTTTCCCCTCATAGGGCTCTCTCACCACAAAGGCAAATTTTCTGGAAGTTATAGGGAAACTTTTTCCTCCAGCAGACTGAAACCAAGCATGACTCCCGGAACCTGTTGCAATAATTAATCCTGAGCTTCTCTGTTTCTCTTTCCTTCCCTGTATATTGAGGAGATACCTGCACATTTTATATGGCCTTTTGTCTCCAAAGAAGATTTCATTTAATGCCAACTCAATGTTCTTCCCATTGATGCTGGTTTCGAGCCGAGTTGATTTGATTATGGTATATTTTCCTTCCATGATCTTCCTAAATTTTCTTGCAAAATCCTTCCTGCTTGCCCTGGTAAAAAATCCCACTTTCTGCCTTGGATCTTGGTTTACTGCAAACATCATCGCTCTTTCATTGAATTGCGCAGCTCTCAAGAATGTTCCATCCCCTCCAATGGTAATAACCAAATCTGCTTTCCAGCAGCACTTTTTCTCGGCCTTGTTCCTTTCCCGGATTTCCACAGAAACAGGGTACTGCCGTAAAATCCTTTTTACTTCTGCAATCGTCTTCCTGCCTTCGGCAGAGCTGGGCTGCATGTAGGCAACGAAGAGGTGATGGATTTTTTTCATGTTTCGTCAAGCAGTCCGCTCTTTGCTCCTCTTTATCCCCGCATAGTACCTACTCTGGTCATAGATAAATTGCCCAGCTAGTTTGCTCATGATGGCAAGTTGCTCTTGGATATCATCCAAATAGTCATCTGAACGCGGTTTTATTCTGCGTTCAAAAACTTTTCGCGCTTCGTATGTTTCTATGATTTTCTTGAGGCAGACACGCGTCGCTAAAGGAAGGGAAAGAGGGAGAAGTTCTGGTCCCTGTTCTTGCCGATCGTCAGATGTTGTTACTTGGACTTGATCTGTTGTTTCTATATATCCATCATTGACTGGTATATAGAGAGATTCTTCTTGATCTTCCAAATCGAGAGATTGGTATGGTGCTGCTAGAGGCCGAATTGCCACAGCTTTGACCTTTTCCTCCGCTTCTTCTGTTCGAGACTTACTAGGCTGTATACGTTCTGGAATACCTTCTCCCTTTTTGTGAGGAGGCTTGACCATTTGCATTTCCAAGGAATGTTCCCTTCTTTCCGGTTTCTTCATAGTTCCTTGAACAAGTTTCTCCAGTCTCGAAGGGAAAAACCTAAACTTTCTCTTCCATAATTTCCACTTTGTAAAATCCTTCATTATCATTTTCTACTTCTACTTTTTGTCGCAAATAGCCCTTTCTTTTTGTACATGAAGTAAGCAAGGATAACTGAGAATGTTGTGGCAGTCCCCACACCATAACTGAGCATTAATGGCTTATTCGAAAGGCTGATGCCATAAAGCAACCAGGACACCGATGTCACGAAAAGGATGAGGTATGTTGGTAATGCCACATCCTTTGATTCGTGCAAATGCATAATCTTCATCGTCTGGATTAAAAAGCTTAGGGACGCAAGAATGCCGAGCAGCGTCGCGACAGTAGCAAGTACTTCGTTCATCCATTTATATTCCCCAAATTCCTTCTTAAATCTTTCGGTTAAAATGGGAGATTGGTTTAAAAAGCTAGGCGATTTTCATTACCGTTGCAGTCTTTCTACTCTGCATTCCCTTATCTTGAGAATGTGTGTTGCTGTGCTGTACCGCTTTCCAACCACCAGTACCGGCATACCCTTTGCTCTCTGATAGTACTGTTCCAAAACCCCCTCCAAACTATCTTCCAAGGGCACGCTCTTACCCTGTTGTGCCATTACCGTCGCCCGGACATTGGAAATATTTCGTTGTCCAGGAGGCACATGGGGAAATTCCGGCATATAGAGATAAGCTTGGCATCCCTGCAAGAGCCTTCTGCTACTAAAGAACCTATCAAAAATATCTGAAAACCTCTTTATCGCTTCCCCCTCATCCAACTGCCCAACATACCATATTCTCGTCATGTCACGCCACCAGGATTGCAGGCTTTCCTGGCAATGCCTGTTTTGCTTTTGCCTCGCTGCTCTGCTCTGCTGCAAACACTGTTATGGTGCAGGCAAATTCCTCAATAAGTCTTTTCTTATTCTCCTCAACAGCCTGCATTTCCAATTTCTGTTCCAAGACAACAGCAGGAATCTTGGTTTCATCCTTCAATAATCTTGGCACAAGCTTTGCGATATCCTGGCCATGCTGCTTCAATGGCGTTTGCATCATGCTCTTGATGATCTCTCCTGGATTTCTCGTTTCCTTCATCGCCTTCCGCAACTCCTGTAGGAAGGCAAATTTCCACTGCTCTGCGATAAAGAGAGTAATGTTCTTCGGCTTTTGCATTTTGGTCAAGGCAAGCACTTCCCGAACATCATGCAAAATTCCCTCAATAAATTCCTCCTGCGCTTCTGCCTTTGCGTCCATCTTCTTTGCATCAAACTTTGGCCATGGCTGCAGGGATGCAAATGCTTTCTTCCCCATTCTTTCCCAGAGCTCTTCTGCCAAATGGGGAGTGAACGGGCAGAGTAACAATGCGAATGTTTCCATGCATTCCTGAAATGTCTCCTTCCTTGCACCCTGTTCCTTGTAGCGGTACAAGGCATTCACAAATTCCATAATCTTGCCTAACGCAAGGCTGAAGCGGAAATGTTCCACATGCTCTGTCACAACCCTAATCGTGCTGTGCAGCTTGCTGAGGATATACCTATCTTTATTGCTCTCCTTCCTTGCTTCCAGCTTTCCAAACGCCTCTCTCAATTTCAGCACGCGCACCAGGAATCGATAACATCCTTCCACACCCTGATCGCTCCAATCCAACTCCTTCTCTGGCAAGGCCGCAAATAAAATGAAGCATCTGGCAGTGTCTGTGCCATAGTTATCAATGATAGTTTCTGGATTCACCACATTGCCTAAGCTCTTCGACATTTTCGCCCCATCCTTGATGACCATGCCCTGGCATAATAATCGTTGGAATGGCTCATCGATCCTCAACAGCCCCAAGTCACGCAATGCTTTCGTGAAGAACCGTGCATAGAGCAAATGCAGAATAGCATGCTCAATACCTCCAATGTACTGGTCTACGGGCATCCAGTACTCTGCTTCCTTGCCAAACGGCTTCTCTTTTTCTTTTGGCGTGCAGTACCGCAGGAAGTACCAAGAGGAATCCACAAACGTATCCATCGTATCTGTTTCCCTTCTTGCCTTTCCCTTACATTTTGGGCATTTGGTTTCTACAAACTCCTTTACCGTTGCAAGCGGATTCCCTCGGCCAGTGAATTGTACATTTTTTGGCAGTTCCACCGGCAAATCTTTCTCTGGCACAGGAACCATACCACATTTGCTGCAGTAAAGGACAGGGATAGGTGTTCCCCAATATCGCTGCCTGGAAATCAGCCAGTCTCTGAGTTTGTACTGCACGGTTCTCTTTCCTTTTTTGTTTTTCTCGAGCCACTCGGCAATGCGTGGCAATGCCTCTCTGTTCTGCATTCCAGAAAATGGTCCCGAATCAAAGAGAATGCCATCATCGGTATAAGCATGAGTCGCTTTCTTTGGGTCTCTGGGCGATCCATCCTCTGAGATGACAAATTTTAGCGGGATAGCATACTTTCTTGCGAACTCGAAATCTCGTTGATCATGAGCATCGGCCATGACGATTCCGGTGCCATACTCTACTAATGCAAAATTCGCAATATATATGGGAATTTTCTCTCCATTCGCAGGATTCACTGCATATTTTCCTAAAAAGCACCCTATTGTATCCTTGCCTTCTGGCGTGGTTCTTTCGATGATCGATTGTTTTCTTATTTTTTCAATCACTGCAAGTACTTCATTTTCGTATGTTGTTCCCTTCACGAGTTTTAAGACAAGCGGATGCTCCGGCGCAATCACCATAAAGGTTACACTGTAGATAGTATCTGGCCTCGTGGTGAACGTCTTGATGCTCGGAATGAGAGCATACAGCACTGCCGGCTCCTCAGCAGCTTTGAAGTGTACTTCCCTACCAGGCACCTCCATTAGCTCTCCCTCTAATTGCTGAGCTAAGAGCCTTCCCTGCTCCAAAGGAATGGCGTAATCCTTAGGATCGCTGAGAATCTTCACAAAACCAGCCTTTTGCTTGATCTTCTCAAAGTCAAAAGTCCAGGAAAAGGTTTTTTCAAATGGCCTTTTCTTGTCCTTGAACTTTGGCTCCAGAAAACCGCCAGCCAAGACTAAGCCGGCAATCTTTCCTTTTAACTTTTCTGCAACCTTCAGAGCAACAACAGCCCCCAAGCTGTGGCCAAAGAGAATAGTTTTTTCATCAAACTTCGCATGCTGCAAAATGTATTCCACCTGCTCTGCTTCTGTTGGGTTTTCTGGATTGGGCAACGGTGGAGCAACAACAGAAAAGCCTCGTTGCTTCAACTCTTTCTGCAGCCATGGAAAAAAGATACCTGTTGGGCTTCCGCTAAAGCCATGCAGCAAGACAAAGTTATAATCCCCGACCAAAGGAAAAAGAATTTCCGTTCCCTGGCTTTTCCCGATCCAATTTCTCTGCATAATTTTAACTCTTTCGGGCCAATCTTCAAGCTTTTCCAAATTATTGAGCAATTCTTCTGCATAGTTCGTGATTTTAAAGAACCATTGTTCCAAATTCCTCGTCTCTACCTCTCCTTTGCATCGCCAGCATTTTCCATCAATGACTTGCTCATTGGCTAGCACGGTTCCGCAGGCTGGACAGAAGTTTACTGGAGCCTTTTTCTTGTAGGCCAACCCTTTCTCATAAAATTTCAAGAACATCCATTGATTCCATCGGTAGTATTCCTTATCGCACGTAATCACTTCTCTGTCCCAGTCATAGCTTAATCCAAGCGATTTCTGCTGTTTCCTCATTAATTCGATATTGGCATGCGTCCATTGCTTGGGATCTGCTCCCCGTTCAATCGCGGCATTCTCTGCAGGCAAGCCAAAAGCATCATACCCCATCGGATACAAAACAGAACAGCCTTGCATTCGCTTGAACCTTGCATAGCAATCTCCAATCGCATAATTCCTCACATGCCCCATGTGCAAGCCAGAGCCAGAAGGATACGGAAACATTTCCAGAACATAGTACTTCTTTCCCTTGCTTTTGCTGCTTTTGAATATTCCTTCTTTCTCCCAACGCCGCTGCCATTTCCTATCAATCTTCTGGAATTCCATATTGTGACAAGGAACGGAAGTGTCTTTTTTAAATATGTCGGAAGGGAGAGGGGATAAACTTTATATAAATCCTCTTCTTACAAAAGCCTATGCCAAGAGAGGAGATAGGGAGAGTTGTCAGGAAGGCTGCAGGAGGCAGAATTCTGGAAGTGCGGCATGAGAGGGGAGGAACCAGTTTAGTGAACTTAGATTCCCTCGGCATTGACCCCATGGATGTCCAGATAGGGGAAGAAATCAGGGTAGAGAAGGATTTTCTCGGGAAAATTAAGAAACTACGGCAGTATAAGTAATTTTTAAACCATTTCAGTAAAATTTATAAAGCACGGAAGGCATGTGAGGAGAAAAGAATAGTAAAAATGAGGTGAGAAAGCATGGTAAGCTTAACCGATGGCACGTATAAGGTACGGAATAAGAGTGGCAACTGGGCGACTGTCTATAATGTTGGAAGGAGTTACGGGCAGGTGAAAATCGAAGTGCCCGGGAATGTGGATCTTGCCCCAGGAGACTTCTTCGAAGTGAAGAGCGGAAGAATCAGGAAAGCAAAGGAATAAATTTTCCATTTCCATTTTTTGCTTGTTTTCCAGCAAAAATGTAATGAGGTGTATCCTATGCCGAAGGCAAAATTGCAGAGAAAGCATGGAAATTATGGGAAATTCATCAAGCTGGGTGGAGAGGGCAAAACCCCTTTCACAGCGATG